>CAZSJP010000123.1:0-9163 GCA_964606675.1 uncultured bacterium | reverse complement strand
GACCTGGAGTCGTCCGGCTTCGTGCCGCGGCACTGATCCTTGCGGCCGTTCTGGCGACCATCGCGTACGCACGAGAGATCTCGGTAACGGTCTACCCGGGTCAGTCGGTGCAGGACATCGCGGCCGAATACATGGGCGACCCCAGCCAGTGGCCATTAGTGCTGGAGTTCAACGGGCTGGCTCGGCCGTCGCAGGTTGTGCCTTGGATGCAACTGCGCATCCCCGCCACGGGGCTGGCGATTGCCGCGCGTGAGATCAACGCGGCCGATGCGCAGGTGAAACGGGCGACGCAAGCCGGTGCGCATCTGTTCGCCGGAGAGTTGCTCGAGAACTGTCGGGCGACCATAGAGAGAGCGCGCCAGGCGTTCGATCTTCGAGACTTCGGTCAGGCGCGCACGCTTGCCAAGTCCGCTTTCGAGACCGCGCAGCAGGCTGGCCGCGTCGCGTTCAGCGCAAGCAACGTCACCGTTCAGGCCATCCTCGAGGACCTCCAGGGCACCGTGCAGGCTATCCGCCCCGATGAGACCAGCTGGCGCCGGGCAGAGCGCCGCGACCGTCTTTCGGAGGGCGAGCGCGTCCGAACGCGATCCGACTCGTATGCAGAGATCGTCTTCCGTGACAACAGCAAGATGCGGATAAACGCCAACTCGCTCGTCGTCATCAGAGAGATGCGGCATGACGTCGTGCATCAGACAAGCCGTTCGGCCGTGGCGCTGATCGAGGGCGACGTTCTGGCGTACCTCGCCGAATTGCGGGAGTCTAACCAGTTCGACATCATAGTCCCGAACGTGGAGACCCGTGTCGAATCTCGCAGCTTCTGGGTCAACCGCGATGCCGAGAAGACGACGAGGCTCGCGGTATACGAGGGGCAGATCGCGGTCATATCCGCTGGCGATTCGGTGGTAGTTCGCGAGAACGAAGGCACGATGATTCGCGAGAATCAGGCGCCGGAGGCGCCGCGGCCGCTTCTCGAGACCCCGATCGTGCGTGGCCCCGAGGACAACCGGACTTTCTACAACGAGGACCCCACGCTGCGGTGGGCAGCGGTGGACGAAGCGGCGTCGTACCGGATCGAGATCGCGGAAGACCGCGACTTCTTCAAGATAACGAGAGTAGTGCCCGAGCTACGTCGCCGCAGCTACAGGCCGCGCCAGCTCGGGCGGGGCATCTATTTCTGGCGCGTCAGCGCTGTCGATACGGCCGGGTTGGCAGGACCCCCTAGCGACCAGCGCTCGTTCACGATGCATTTCGACAAGGTGGCCCCGTTCATAGTGGTTACGTATCCGCAGCGCCGAGTGCTCTTCACCAAGGAGTCGGCGATCAGCATAGGCGGCGAGATCGAGGTCGGTGTCGCGTTGTCCGTCAACGGCGAGGGTATCCGCCAGCAGCGCGACAACCAATTCGAGTATCTGGCCGAGCTTTCGAGCGGCGAGAACCGCCTCACGGTGACCGCTCGCGATTCAGGCGGGAACGAGACGACGGTCGTCCGGACGGTTGTCCGGCAGGAGACGGCACCTGGCGTCGAGATACTGGGTATCGAGAGCGATGAGCTGTCGTTCATGATCAACACACCGTACTTCACGATGAACGGCCAGACCGAGAGCAAGGCCGCGATGAAGCTCTGGCAGGTTCAACGTGGCCGGATAGTCGATTCGCTCGCGGTGCCCGTGCGTGGTGACGGGAGTTTCACCCTCAACATACGGCTCGATCGACCAGGGCTGAGCGAGTACCTGCTGGAAGCCACAGACCTCGCCGGCAACCGAAGTCAGAAAGAGATCCGATTGTTGTACGATGGCACGCCGCCGAAGCTCACGGTAGACGGGCCGTCGTATGTCGCTACGCGCGAGGATTCTCTCGAAGTCTCCGGGACCGTGGAGGCAGGGGCCGTGCTCCTGATCAACCAGGAAGCGGCGGTGGTCAACGACGGCCGATTCCGTAGAAAGCTGAGGCTGAGCCGCGGCAGGCAGTTCCTCGTGCTGGTCGCCGAGGATGACGCTGGAAACCAGACCGAGTCCCGTGTGACGGTCCTGAGCGACCGTCGAGCGCCTCGAGTAGTGCGGCACAGCGTCAAGCCGAGCCGCGTGCGAGGCGGAGAGGTCGCCGTCGTCACGGTTCGCGCATCCGACGACCTGGTCGGTATGCCGCGGACCGGCAGATTTCGCGTCGAGGGCCCCCGTGGGTTCAGCCACGAGGGATTGCTGATATCCAACGGGCAAGGCGGAGACTACGTGGGGCGCTTCCCCGTTCCGCTGCACGTTCGGGGAACGCTCAGGCTCAAGTCGGTATATCTGACGGACCTGGTCGGGAATGACCGCCAGATCCGGATCGCTGCGCGCTAGCCCATAAGGGAGATGACCGTGACCGTAGTATACACGGCGTTGTTGCTCATCGCCGGCCTGACATCCACAGCAGGCGCGGCCAGCGAGCAGTCTGCCCTTCTCAGCGTCTACGGTGTCGGTGCCCCAAGGCGCTACAGCCCGAACCCGCACATCCAGACCATCTGGATGAGCATACCGACCTCTATGCGCGATAGCGTCTTCGTTCGCGTGTTCGACGCCGACTGTGTCGGCAGGTGGGACTACAGGCGCGGCTCGTTCAACACGGAGACGACATTCTCGCTTCGGGCGGCTCCGGTGGACCCGTCGACCGATTCGCTGCTCCTGGTCGGTGCGCCTCCGAGGCCGGACATCGCCGCGCTCACGGTGGGCGCCGATGCCGATTTCGACGAGATATGGACCACGATGGCCGCCGTCAAGCCCTCTCAGGGGCACGTCGATGGCGAGGATGCGATCTTCGTCCTCGAGGTGAAGACGACGTCGGGCAACGACGCCAACAGGTTCGACGTCGCGCTCAGCAGCGCCCGCAGGGGCAACGCGGAGGTGCGTGGCGCGCGCATGTGGTCCTTCGCTCCGGTGTTCAGGCTCTCGACGCCCGCAGGCCAGTCGGCCGAAGCCCGCTTCTTCGTCCCGCCGGGAACGGACGCGGTGCGCGTTGCCAGCGCCAACGCGCAGAGCGCGCGTCTGCGTTTGCATTCGTCGCAGAGAACCGGGATAACGGTGAACGTGACAGAGACCGGCCGGCGCACAAGCTCGCGTAGATCCGTCCGGAAGCCCGCCGAGACAGGCCAGGACTGGTCGCTGACGGCCCGGTGGACCGCGCGCGGGTTCGGCGACGTCTACATCGCGGTCACGGACCAGGACGACCAGTCGCTGCCGATATGGTTGCCCATCGGTGTCGGTCGGATCAACCGCAAGCCTCGACCCGCTATCACGGCAGCGCATCTGAGCGATTGCCGCACGGTCTTGTTCGACGCCTCGGCGAGCAAGGACGCCGACCGAGACATGCTGGATTACACGTGGACGTTCGGCGATGGCGAGACCGGCGCCGGAGTGCGCGTGACCCACCGGTATCGGAATCCGGGTACGTACACGGCCGAACTGCGCGCTCAGGACCCAAGCGGCAGGATCAACAACACTGCTACCGCCACGAGCGAGGTCGTGATCAACGAAGCTCCGCGCGCCGCCCTTACGGGAGACCGCGCGGGATCGATCAGGCAGACGCTCTCGTTCGATGCGTCGGCGTCGAGCGACGCAGACGGTACGATTCGGTCCTATTCGTGGGATTTCGGAGACGGCACCAGGGCCAGCGGAGCCAAAGCCACGCACGGATACCAACGCCCCGGCGCATACAAGGTCGAGCTGCGAGTTCAGGACAACTCGCGCAGTGTCTGCCAGTGGGATTCGGCCAGCTTCGACGTAGTCGTCAACGCTCCGCCCGTCGCCAGGGTCCGAGGCGAGGAGAAAGGGTCTCCGGGCCAGCGCCTGGCGTTCGACGGTCTGGAATCGCTCGATAGCGACGGTTCACTCACGGCGTTGGCGTGGGATTTCGGCGATGGAGCGACGGCATCGGGCCGCCGCGCCAACCATGCCTACGCCGAGCCCGGCACGTACAAGGTGCGCCTCACCGTTACCGACAACTCCGGTACGTCCTCGTCTCAGGCGTCCGACTCGATCAACGTACGAATCAACGCCCGGCCCACCGCAGTCGCCACCGGCGGCGGGTACTACGGGATCGGCCAACGAATAACGTTCGATGGTCGGAGATCGCGTGACCCCGACGGTCGCATAGAGTCCTATCTGTGGGAGTTCATGGACGGCGAGACGTCCGACGTCGCGCGCGCCCGCCACGCCTATGCCAAGGCCGGTAGGTACAAGGTCCGCCTCGTCGTTCGTGATAACTCCGGCACCACGTCGGACACAGCGGTGGCATACGTGCCGATCCGCATCAACGCCCAGCCTGTGGCTGCCGCTGGTCCGGACAAGTCGACTTCGGAGAGCATGGTCACATTCGATGCCACCAGCTCGTACGACACCGACGGCCGCATCACTTCGTACGTCTGGGCGTTCGGCGATGGCGACACGACGCATGCGCCCAGGGCCACGCACGTTTACGCGACGCATGGTACGTACCAGGCTGTTCTCACGGTAACCGACGAATCCGGGACGAGCAGCGCCGCGGGAACCGATACCGTGTCGGTGACGATCAACGCGTTTCCGGTTGCCGACATGTCCTGGACAAGGGATCTCGTCGCACCCGGCGAGGCTATCGATTTCGACGGGGGACGATCTGTCGATTCGGATGGGTCGATCTCGGCATACGCCTGGGATTTCGGCGACGGCGCCAAAGCGACCGGCAAGACAGCCAGCCACCGCTGGGAGAGGCCGGGGCGCTACCAGGTCAGCCTGACCGTGAAGGATAACAGCGGAAGCAGTCAGGCCACGGACACGCAAGTGCGCATGCTCACGGTGAACGCGCCCCCAGTGGCCGTCCATGTTCTGGCTTTTCTCGTCGCACCCGGCGAGAGGGTCACGTTCAGCGGCTCGCGCTCGCACGACCCCGACGGTTCGATAACCGGCTACGAGTGGGACTTCGGCGACGGCACGCCGACTGCCAAGGGAGCCAGAACCAGACACAGGTTCCGACAGTCGGGCGTCTTTCAGGTGCGTCTGAAAGTGGTCGACAACGCGGAAGTCTCGAACAGCATCGCCACGTCGGTTGCCACCGTACGGGTCAACGCGCCACCGATCGCGTCCCTCGGCGACGACATCCGGTCGTGCAACATGACGCACACGTTCGATGCTCGTCGGTCGACCGATCCCGATGGCGATCACCTGAGCTATCTGTGGGATTTCGGCGACGCGTCGAAGGCGTCCGGTTCGGCTCTGACACACACGTTCCCCGGCCCCGGCAGGTACACGGTCAAGCTGCTGGTCATCGATGACAGCGGCACGCGTAACGCACGCGACAGCACCTCGATGGTCGTGGAGATCAACGCACCGCCAATGGCCGATGCCGGCAACCATACCACCGTCTGCGTCGGCCAGCCTCTGATGTTCTTGGGCGAACAATCCAGCGACGCGGAAGGCCCGGTTCGATTCGCCTGGAACTTCGGCGACGGCTCCGTCGGTGAAGGCGCCGCGCCCACGCATACGTATTCGAGGCCGGGTGTCTACCGCGCTACTCTGACGATCTATGACAACTCGAACCTGCCGTGCAACAAGGACAAGGACGTCATCGTGGTGCGCGCGGTGGCTACGCCGACCGCCAACGCCGGCGAGCCGAAAGCCGTCTGCGCCGGAACGGCCGTGCAGTTCGACGGCACCGCATCGTCAAGCCCGAGCGGCGCAATAACGTCGTACCAGTGGGATTTCGGAGACGGCAAGGCCGGCAGCGGGTCGATCGTCAGCCATGTCTATTCCGTCGCCGGCACCTATGCAGCCAAGCTGACCGTGACGGCCGATCAGGGCGGCGAGTGCGACAATACGGCTTCCGCCGCCGTGCGGGTGCAGGTCGAGGAGCCACCCAACGTATCGTTCGCGGCGCTACAGGCCGCGGCCTTGGGCGACACCGTATCCTTCGACGCCAGCGGCTCCGAAGGTCGCGGCGCCCAGATATCGAGCTACCTGTGGGACTTTGGCGATGAGTCGGGCGCGGTCGAAGCGGTCGTGAGGCACGTCTACAAACGGCCCGGAACGTACGTCGTCCGGTTGCGCGTGACCACGGACGCCGATGAGCAGTGCAGAGTCGGTGAGTACCAGCGATCGATCGCCATCAACGCGCCACCCGTGGCCAAGGCCGGTTCCGCCAAGAGTGCCAGCATCCACGAACTGCTGGCGTTCGACGCATCGGGGTCCGCCGACTCGGACGGCAGGATAGTCGACTACGTCTGGGACTTCGGCGACGGAGCGCAAGACTCCGGCATGACCGCGCGCCACGCCTACAAGAGCCCCGGACGCTACAGGGCGTTGCTGCGCGTCCGCGACGACTCCGGAGTCGGCAATGCCGCCACAGACGACTCGCTCTACGTCACCGTCAACTCGCCCCCCAGCCCGGTGATTCGCGTCGCATCGACGGCGTGTGCCCGCCAGACCATCGAGTTCGACGGGCGCGCATCGACCGATCGAGACGGCAACGTAGAGCGGTATGTCTGGAGCTTTGGCGACGGCGAGACCGGCGAAGGTGGGCGGGTCGCTCACGGCTACAGTTCCCCGGGCTCGTATCAGGCATCCCTCACCATCTACGACAACTCCGGTGTCGCCGACAATTCCGCATCCGACACGGCTGTCGTCGTAGTGAACCAGCCCCCGGTCGCGGATGCCGGTGCCGACCAGACGGCGTGCGCTGGCGAGAACCTGTCGTTCGACGGACGAAACTCCGAGGATTCCGACGGCGACATCGCGTCGTACGCCTGGTCCTTCGGCGACGGAGGGTCTGCTGAGGGCGCAAGAGCCAAGCACGTGTTCGATCGCCCCGGCACGTATCGCGTCGGCCTGACGGTCAGGGATGCGACGGACAAACCTTGCGGCGTTTCGGCCGATACGATGGTGGTTGTCATAAACGCACCGCCACTTGCTCTAGCCGGCAACGATACGGCGGTTGTAGTCGGCGGGGCGCATGACGAAATCTGGTTCGACGGATCGCGAAGCAGCGACCCTGACGGCGGAACACTGACCTACGAGTGGAACTTCGGAGACAGGCAGAAGGCTGAAGGGGCGCGAGTGCGTCACGTGTACCGTCGTCCAGGCCAATACACGGTGCGTTTGAAGGTTACGGATCAGACGCGGTGCAACTGCTCCAGTTCGGAGACTACGTTCAAGGTCGTTGCGCGAAAGAGGGATGCGACGACGCGCGCTCTTCCGGCGGAGCCTGCTCGTGGTGCGACTCCCACCCGACGACGTTCGGGCACGGCTCGGTAGCGGGCGGTAGCGCGCGCTACACGCACACGGACGAATCGCTGGGCATCATCACGCAGAAGGAGAATCCGGTATGGCAGGCAGACTGGCACAACTCACTTTCGCGATTCTCGTCATCAGCGGCGCGGCCGCCGCCCAGGAGGCAGCCGGCTCGAACGGTGGCCACTGGTGGATCGGGGTGATCGGAGGAACGGCCCAGCTTCTCGTAGGCGTGCTGTTCGCCCTCCTCAGTATCACCTACGGCATCAGGCTGGTCGACAGCCTGATAAAAGGGATCAGCCTGCTCGATGAAGTGAAGAACAAGAACCTCGGCGTGGCCATACTCGCTGCGGGCGTGGTCGTTGCGTTCGCGACAACCGTGTCGTCGGGGATCGGCCACCTGTCTCAGGGCGTTGCCAAGCTAGGCGAACTGGGGCTGATCAACCCGAGCGCATGGGCTGCTGTCGGCATGGCGCTCATCGCGATTCTCGTTGGCTTCCTGGCTGCGGTGGTCGGGATCATCTGGGCGTACGGGGTGCTCACGCGCATGATGAGCCGAATCGCCGACCTGGACGTGGAGGCAAGCCTGAAAGAGGGCAACACCGCCCTTGGGTTCTTGCTCGGGGCTGCGATCTTCGCCATTGCCACCGTGCTGTCTACGGGGGTCTCAGGCGTCTCCAAGGCTCTGATAGGGATGTGAAGCGAATCGGCGCACGGGTGGCCTCAGTGCCGCTCGTGCGCCCTCTCCAGTTCCTTGGCGAACGCACGAAGCGCGTGCTCGCCCCACAGGACGAACCGAACCAGCTCGATCCCCGTGGTCGCTTCGAGGTGTCCGATCACCTCCGCGACCATGATCTCGGCGCATCTCGCGAGCGAGAATCCGCCCACGCCCGTGCCGAGCGACGGAATCGAGACTGAGACGATGTCGTTCTCATCGGCGCGTTTCAAAGCGTTCCGGGTCGCCTGACGTATGAGGGCGGCGCTCGTGACGAGATCCTGCCCCATCGCCGCGGCGTGGATCACATATCGGGCCTGTAGGTTGCCGCCGCCGGTGACGGCGGCCTCGCCGAGAGGTATCGGCCCTTTTCGGATTGCCTCGTCTTCTATCTCTCGCCCGCCGGCCCGCTTGATGGCGCCCGCAACGCCCGATCCCATCCACAGACGGTTGTTCGCGGCATTTACCACCGCCTCGGTGTCCTGTAGGGCGATATCGCCCTTGATGCACTCGATGGTGGCCGACCCGACCACCAGAGAAGCACTCACGGCAGCGCCTCCTCTGCCCGACGTCGCCAGAGCGTCAGTTCAGCATGCTGAGCCAGTCGCCCAGCAGGAACTGCATGCGGCCGATAAGGAGCGATATGCGCGCCATTATCGTGAAGCCGAACGACGCGCCGAACGCCACCATCAGGAACCAGATCCCTACTCGAGAGATCGCGCCAACGGCCCCGGTGTGCTCGACCGAGAAGAAGAAGTAGATCAGCACCGAGCAGACGCCGATCAAGATCAAGGCGGCCATCCCCCCGCCGCCGAAAAACGCCGGCATGTCCCAGTCGGTTACCAACGAGAAGAAGCTTGCGGCGAAGACCAGCATCAGCACCGTCGGACCGACCCAGGTCTGCATGATGCCGCTACCGTCGGTGCCGCGAAGCCGCACGAATGCCACGACCGCGAGCAGCCCAGCTACGATCAGTAGCGCGACGTCCAGTTGGCCCCAGCCGGTGGTGGGCCTTAGCGTCGGGTGCACCTGTTCCAGCACCTGCGCCGACAGGTTCGCCGTCACGCTGATCCCTGCGCCCCACCCGACTATCCACGCGAAGGTGATGCGACTGAGCCACGCAACCTTGGGGACAACACGCAGCACCATCATGACGCCCAGCACGAACGGTACGAGCAGCCAGAGAGCTTCGGGGCCCGTATCGTGCGACAAGAGT
>CAZSJP010000122.1:0-9174 GCA_964606675.1 uncultured bacterium | reverse complement strand
ACCATGCAGGGCTCGCGTCACCCCATAGCCGGTCGCTCGCATCTCGTAGAGGTACAGAGCAGCGTCGCTTGCAGTGCTGCGAAAGAACGCAGCTTGAGCCGTCACGTCCGGGAGCGGGTCGCTGCGAAGCGCCGCTCGCATCGCGAGCAACAGCCCGCTTCCTCGGGGCCGAGCCCAGACCACGTCGGCGCGCGGGCGAAACGTCCACCGGCCGGTCTCCACGGTGCATTCGCCTCGCCACTCCACGCGGGCCTCGTCGCCGGCGCTGCCAAAGCCCGGCCGCCACGTCCTCCGCGACTTGAGCCTGGTTCTCACGGCCACGTGTGCGCCGGGTCGCCACCGGAGAGACAGCTCCTCACGTTGGCCGCGCCGACCAAACGGGTCCGACCGGCTGGCGCGGTCCTGTGAATAGCGCGCCCACAACATCTGTGCGACGAGCGACGGCGTCACCCGCCAGCGCGTGTCCACGGCGACCGCGCGCTCGGCGGCGGGGCCATCGCGAAACGACCACGCCGACCCGTGAGGCAACACGAGGTCCGGGTCGTACGACCAACCTGCCAGCGTCACGGCGACCGGGTTCGACTCGCCCCTGATCGCGCCGACGAATCCGGTCGGGCCGTCGAGTTCGCGCACGATCTCTCCGCCGGCGTCGGCAGTGGTCTCCTCCGTCAGAGCGACGCGCCATCTGGCGTGAAGACCGGCGTGCGAGAGTCGTGTCGTAGGAGCCGTGGGCTCCAGAGCGAGCGAGACCGGCATCGTGAATCGGCTGATCGCGCCGGTTCCGCCGAACATGACGCCGTCGGTCGGCTCGTAGGCCACGCTGCCGACGACGAATGTCTCACGCACGCGCCCGGCCGCAAGCCGCTCGGAGTCGGTAACGTGTATGCCCTCGGTTCTGAGCCTTGTCGCCACGATACCCTCGCCGTCGACCGTATCGGTCGTCGCGTCCCACGTCGGTCTGGTCGCCAGCAGTACCGCGCTCCACGGTCCGTGCGCGATCCGAGCCGCCGCTCCGAACAACTCGCCGGACTCCATCGATGCGAGCGTCGGCGAGATCGCGGAGTTGCGCACTCGGAAGCTGCCCGGCCCGATCCATGGGCGCGCGCCCCGTCCGACGAGCAGTCCATTGCCTATGTTGGCCCGTATCTGGCCGAGGACTATCTCGCGCATGTCGTCCGAGGACGTGTACCCGATCGATCCGCTCACGTGATCCACGATCGCGGGCTCGCCGGCGTCGCGCTCGACGATCACCCCACCGTTCCATGAGCGTCCGCCGAGGAGCCTGAGCCGGCTGTACACCGCCGACCGACGCCATTTGTCGTCAGTCGCCAGATTGGAGAGCACACTGCGTGTGCGCCAGTCGAACCGTACGCGGCTCCGCGCCGACCGCGGGCGCACGTATCGCGCGACGTGTGGAGGCAATTCTGAGGATGTCGATGAGAGGATGCTCGCCGCAGCCGTGCTGTCGACCCCGGGCAAATCGAGTAGGTCCGCGACGCTTGCCGTCCGGAGGTCGAGGGGCCGGGTCGCGTAGTCGTCCCAGACGACGTTCCAGAGATACGCCTGATCGGGGTCGTCCGGGTCGGGCAACCATCGGGCTGCGGCAGAGGCGGCCAAGAGCAGCGCGAGGGCTACCGAGGTAAGGACATCAGGCCTCAGACGGACCCCCGGGGGCTGTATCGACTATCGCTACGCGACCGCGGCGGCCCGGTCGGACGTCAACTCGAGCGCGACGTAGTTGAATCCCATCGCTTGGAATGCCGTGACGAGGCCGGTCCGCACGTTGTCGCTCCAGATCGACTCCGCCTGCGTCGACGGCGCGACGATCCGGATCATCTGCCCTTCCGGGATGGCCTTCGCGTCTCCTATGCCGTGCTCTCTGAGAATGGCGCGGCCGCCCCCTATCTGGAGCAAGTCGGCCTCGGCTTGCGGGGTTTCGTTCTGGCTGCCGGATCGGAAACCGGCCAGGTCCACCGCGACGCTGTGGAAGCCAATGCCATCGAAAGCGTCGACGATCCGACTCGCGACTTCCGAATCGGCAACCCGACCGATCTCGTCGGGGCCGAGCTCAAGCCTGGCGGTGTCGCCATGGTAGCGCACCCGCAGCACGCGCAAGCCCTCCTGGCGCAGAACGGTCTCCGCCTTCGCCACCTGTTCGAGGCGTTCGGCGGTCACCGACGTGCCGTAGGGGATTCTCGACGCCAGGCAGGCGAACGACGGCTTGTCCCACGTGGGCAGTCCGTACTCGTGGGAGAGCTCGCGTATGTCGTCCTTGCTCATGCCGGCTTCCTTGAGCGGGCTTGCGACGCGGAGTTCCTGCCCCGCACGTCCGCCTGGGCGCCAGTCACCGACGTCGTCTGCGTTGAAGCCGTCGGCGACGGCATTGTATCCGCGTTCCCTCGCGAGGACACCGAGCTGCGTGAACAGCTCGCGCTTGCAGTAGTAGCACCGATCTTTGTCGTTGGCCAGATACCCGGGGTCGTCAAGCTCGTTGGTATCTATCGTCGTCCAGTCCGCGCCGATTTGTTCGGCTATCGCGCGGGCATCTTCGTATTCCTCCGGGGCCAGTGAAGGCGATATTCCGGTGACTCCGAGGCATCGCTCGCGGCCGAGCGTTCGATGGGCCGCCGCCAGCAGGAGTGCGCTGTCCACTCCGCCGGAGAAGGCCACTACAACGGATTCGAGGCCCCGAAGTATCTCGCCGAGGCGTTCCTTCTTGTCTTCCATGATGGGGGTAATCTCCGCTTCTCAACAGTTTAGTGGGCCGGAAATCGCGGCCCGAGCAGTTCATGTGCGGTGGAAGCGACGAGGCCGATCGGTGCGGCCCGGCGGCAGTCCGCGAGGCTGGAGGCCGGCCACGCGAAGCCCCCGGGTCGTCCGACTCGGTGAACGAGATCACGCCTTACTCTTCAGCGTCTTCCGCGTTCTCCGCGCCTTCCTCACCTTCGCTCTCGGCGTCGCCATCGACAACCTGAGCAGCCACGCCCCAATGGCTGGGGCGCACCAGGTGCGACCAATCGAAGACCGCGCGAACCGTGCCACCGCGGACTATGCGAACAACCGCCTCGGTATTGCTTCCATCGGGACCAAATGTAATTCTCCCGCTGGCGCCAGGCCAATTCTGCTGCGATGCCAGCATCTCCCGGACCTGAGCCCGTGTACGCGCTCCATCGTGCACCGAACGTATGACGAGGCTCGCCGCGTCGTATGACAGAGCCGTGACGATGTTCGGCTGCTGTCGCCTGACAAGTCGGTACCGGTCCTCGAATTGCCGGGTGCCGGCAGCGCCGTAGTTCGTCGTGAAGATGATCCCCTCGGCATCCTCGCCCGCCTGCTGACGAACGTTCTGGCTGCCCCACACCACACCGCCAAGCACGCGCGCCCAGATCTTCTGTGTCGGTATCTGTGCCGCCAGCTTGATTAGGTCCTCCTGGCTCGCGGAGCTGACGAGCATCACGTCGATGGTCGTCACCTCTCGCATCAGCCGCATCGTATCGAGCTCAGTCGGCTCGCCGAGTGCCAGCTTCTGCCGGGTCTCTTCTTTCAGCGTCGTGTCGCGCATCAGGCCGGCGGTGCGAATCTGCATGAGCTGCGGGCGCCAGTCTTCCGTGTTGGGGAAGAACCATTCCTGAACGAATACCTCGCCGCCCTTCTTCCTCACTTCGTCGGCGAAGGCCGTGGCCATAGCCTTGTCGTCCGGGCTGACGGAACTGAGCGTCGCGACCGTCCTAGCGTGGAGGCTGTCCATGGCGACCGACGCGAGCAGGCGGCCCTGTGCGGCCGGAGTCGAGTTGGCCTGGAAGACGTTAGGGCCTATCGCGCTAATGCCGTCGCCGGTTGCCGTCGGCGTCAGCAGGACCATGTCGTGCGCGTTGGCGACTGCGGCTGCTGCGATGGCGTTCTGCGTTGTCAGCGGGCCGATGATGGCTCGGATGGAGGGATTCCGACACAACTCCTGCACCACGCCGATGGTCTCGATCTGGCCGCGCACGCTCCGGATAATCGGGCGGCTGACCAACGGCGACCGCTGCTCGTCCAGAGCGAACCGGACGCCGTTGATTATCTCCATCCCCGCGGCGGAGTCCGGGCCCGCAAGCGGCGCGATCACGGCCATCCGTATTTCGGAGCTTTCCGCGCGGCGGATCTCGGAGATCAGAAGCGACAGCTCGCGGGAATAATACGTGTCCGGCGACGACCGCTCCAGCGCCTCGGCGGTCACTCGCGCCGCGATAAGCTGCCCGCCATGGTATAGGCCCAGGGCGCGGTTTAGCTGCCTCACGTTCAGGAAGAAGTCCCTGATCGGGCCGTCCAGTGCGCCGAGTTCCGCGCTGTCGGCCTGCGCGATCACGGCCTGAGCCAACACGCGCGCGTCCTCGGCCAAGCGCGCTTCCGAATCGGGGTTCGTTGCGACGCGATAGCAATGCCGGAACGTCTCCCGCCTGTCGTGCCTGCGCCAATCTATCATGGCACGGAGATACTCGGCGTGCGGTTGGTACGTGCGACGCATCTGCGTGACGTCGTCAGGTAGGACGCCTGGCGCAGGAAGTTCGATGAGCGGCCCGGCCGCGTTCTCGGCTCCGGGGAGGTCGCCGAGGCGATACAGTGTGCGAGCGAGCATGAGTTGAGACGCGGCCTGCCAGACCGACGACTGCCCCAGCTTCCGCGAGAGTTGCTCGAAGACCCACCGCGCCTCCACCGGCCTATTCTCGTCGTAGTGTTCGAGCGCCAACTGGAACAGCGAGTCGGGCCGATCGCCGGCCATCAATCGTTGCTCCGGGACGACGGCCCCGGACCCGGTAGCCATGAATGCGACCAGGACCCACAGGCGCAACGAGCAGATTGTCTTCATACGGTGCGTCTCACAATTCTCTCCACCGAGCGTGCGGTGAACCGGTCCGGGTGCGATCTCCGGCATGCAGGATTTCGGGTGGACCTCTGCGTTTCCTCGGAGCGGCCTTCGCGCCGACCGGGACTACTCGCCCAGCTTGAATGAGCCGAAATCGCCGGGATCGATGTCGCGCAACCTGCGACGGAGTTCGGCGCGGCGGCGATCGGCTTTCTGCTCAGTGGATTCAGTTTCCTGCGGCTCGGGCTGCACCTCGCCGGTGTCGGATGGCTCGGACCGGAACAGGGCTTCTTCCACCAGGATCTCGGCTTCGAACCGGAGTGCCAACGCCACCGAATCGCTGGGTCGGCCGTCGATCCGAAGCTCGCCGGCGTCGGAGCTCACGATCAGCTCGGCGTAGTAGGTCTGGTCTTTGAGCGCGTTAATCTCTATGCGCACGAGCACCGCGGAGAGGCTCGCCATGATGTTGTGGATCAGATCGTGCGTCATGGGCCTGCCGAGATCCTGCCCATCCAGCTTCATCTGTATCGCCGATGCCTCGGAGTGGCCGATCCAGATCGGCAGGACGCGCTGTCCTCCTGCCTCCCTGAGCACGACCACCGGACCGCGGCTGGCGTCGAGGCCCACACCTTCGACTTCTACACGGACCATTGCCACACGCCACCTCGTTCCGTTACGGTAGGTAGGTACACTGTTCTGTGGGCAATATAGACCGCTCCATCCGGGCGGTCAAGCTGAGCCGCATTTCCGCACCCCGCCCGACGGCGTTCGCAGGCCGATCCGCCGCGATCCGGCCGGGCCCTGCAACGTACCGAGAGGGACATGACGATGGCGCAGGAAACGGCCTCTATCGAGCTGACGGTTGCGAGCGTTCAGTTCAGATCTACGACCAGCCTGAAAGACAATCTTGCCCGGACACGGACGCACCTCAAAGCGCTCCGTGCCCAGGGCGTTCGCGTGGCGGCGTTCCCGGAGTGCGCCGCGACGGCGTACTCCCAGGCCGCCATTGAGGCGCTCACGGCCGACGAGCTAGAGGCCGCGGAGGCAGAGCTTGCCGCGATGTGCCGTGAGGTCGGCATGTACATGGTGATGGGGCTGCCATACTTCGAGAACGGTGAACGCTACAACGGAGCCCTGGTCTGGGACCCCGACGGAAAGTGTATCGCACGGTACGCCAAAGTGCAGCTTGCCGGCGAGAAATGGTGCGTGCCGGGCGAGAGACTGGTGCTGTTCGAGGTCGACGACGTTGTGTGCAGCGTCATCGTCTGCCACGACGAGAGGTACCCGGAGCTTGTCCGGCTGCCCGTGATGGCGGGCGCGCAGCTCGTCTTCTACATATCGTGCGAGTCCGATGCTACCCAAGAGAGCAAGCTCGATCCGTACCGCGCGCAGATTCAGGCCCGTGCGATGGAGAACTCGATCTATATCGTCCAGAGCAATACGCCGCAGGGCTTGCACGATGACGGCATGCCGATTTCCCGCCCCGGTTACTCTCACGGGCAGAGCCGCATCATCCAGCCGGACGGTAACCTGATCTGTGAGGCGACGATCTACCAGGAAGAGGTGCTGACGGCCACCCTCGACATGAATGAGGCGACGCGCGGGCTCGCCAAGCGAAGCCTCGGCTGCGGGTTGCTGGGAGACTGGTGGCAGTCGGGTGTCAAGCTCGTGTCGACGGCGAGTGGGCAAGAGCATTGACCGCCACATGCCGATTAGATACATTCTTTGTTGCAAGCGATGGTAGCTCAGCTGGTAGAGCGCGACGTTGCCAACGTCGAGGTCGCGGGTTCGATCCCCGTCCGTCGCTCCAGTCTTCCGAGAACGGGTCGTCTCCGAGAGGGGACGATCCGTTTTCGCGTACCTGCCGACCGTGGCAGGATCGCTTACTCTTGTCTGTACCACCCGAATTCCAGCCACGGCGAGACATCCTCGGCCGCCACATTTGGCACGAACCTGGCCGTCAGCACGTCTTCGTCGCCCCGCTGCATAGTCCCGAACTCGACGCTGTAGGCGGTCTCGGTTGTTTCCGTGCCGTCGCCCGTCGGAGTCGTCACGATCACCTTTCCATCCGAGATTCGATACGGCAGGTACTCGTCGACGCGTTCTCCCGTGAAGCCTGCATAGCCGTAGATGTAGATCTGGTCCTCGCTCACCGTCATGTCCAGGCTGCCGCACTGCACGCCGGACGCCCACTTCCCAACGAGGGAATCCTGCAACGCCTTCGAGCGAGGGTCGGATGGCTCGTTGGGCGGTGTTGAGTTGAAGATGCAACCCGAAAGTCCTGCCGCTGCAACACACGAGATTGCCGCGGCGAACGCGAGACGAACCAGTTGGCGCATAGCGACCCTCCTCGACGAGACGACCTGCTATCTGCCTCTCGGCACAACCACCATCTGACAGCATGGTCGCGGCTGTTGCTTCGCCGCGTGCATCAGTATCTGTTCGGCCCAACTGCGGGATCGAACTTCCGCCAACGGAGGTCCAGCAGGTATTTGCCGGAGCCGCAATCGTCCACTATACAGACGAACGTGAGCGGACCGTCGGGTATGGTATAGTCGGCGTCGAGCACCGCGGCCAGATAGGCCACGATCTCCCCGCTCGACGTGTCCCTGAGCGAAACTCTCGACTCGACGACCGAGTACGTCCACGCGAGCCTGACGGGCCATATGCCGTGCCGATGCGCGCGGAGGTGGAGCGTATCGTCGGTGAATGTCAGGACCGGATCGAAGTCGATCGCCATCGTATCCCAGTGGCCACGAAGCGAATCGACGAGATCTTGGCCCACAACGGTGCCGGCTGGGTATTCGTCGAAGGGGCCCTCGCTGCCGGACCAAGCAACGCCCGCGGATGGCAGGCTCCTGCCGCAACCGGACGCGACCAGCACGAATGCTACCGTGGCGAGCATTGAGACGGCCCGGACACGCATCGAAGACCTCCCTGCTTCGGTCGTTGCGTGTGCACTAGTCTAATATACTACTCTGTCGCGGGAACCGTACCGGCCCCAGCCACTCGTCTGCGTGTGGCGGTCGACTCGCCCCCTCACAATTCCGCGACGTAGTGCACCTGCCGGGCGACCTCCACGAAGCCCATCTTCGGGTACAGATGCTGACCGATGGGGTTCTGATCCAGCGTCTCGATTTTCGCGTGCTCCATGCCTTCCGCGCGCATGTAGGCGAACGCGGCCTCGACAAGTTTCGCGCCGATGCCTTTGCCGCGCAGATCTTCGTTGACGGCCATGTTGGGGATTCGCCCGAGCCGAGCCGCCCGGTTCAGCGTGACGGTTATGTATCCGACGACCTCGCCTCCGAGTTCGGCCACGAGCACGCCGGCTGCGTTTGTCGCGATGTCGTCGTCGATGTGTGCGGCCTTGCGCTCCTTCCAGTCGGTCTCGCCGAGCTTGCCGAAGCGGTCCTCGATGTTCTTGTCGATCGAAACGTTCGTGAACGACGCAACGGTCATTTCCCTCAGCGTCTCTCGCTCGGACTCGCGAAACGGGCGAATTGCCATCTGGTCGACGTTCATCGGTCTGTCTCCGGGGGCTCGTCGGGGTTGCCGGTTCTGTGGATTATCCTCGTGAAATGGAGCGCCACGAAGTACGAAACGAACGCTCCGACTATGCCGACTATGGTCGTACCGACGAATAGCGGCACCGAGTAGCTGCCCAATAGCTCCCACCAGTAGGCCGCCTCTCCGAGCCGACTCGAGTCGAAAGCGGGCAGATAGACGCCTGTAATCGCCTTGCCGAGGTAGAATGCGGCTCCGTACGTGATCGGCATTATGATGGGGAAGTTCAGCCAGGTCCCCACGGCCGCCGTGAGCACGTTGAGCCTGAACGCCATCGCAAGCCCGACTGAAACAAACGTGTGACCCGGAAACGGCATCATGCCGCCGAACACTCCGCAGGCGATAGCCGCCGACAGACGTTCCGGGGAGTCGTGTTGTGCCAGCGCCGTGTGCAGGTACCTCTTGTAGGTTCGCGGGCGGAACAGATCGGTGAACGACCTGTGGGGCCGGGAGGCGTGCTGCGTCATGCCTGTCTTTCGTCCATTCGATGCGGGGCGCGTTTGGGCGCGAGCGGCGCGATCCGGCAGAGCGCGCGACGACCTGACCAACCCAATAATATGCCCCGTACGCAGGTGTCCGGCAAACCCACCCGGAACCAGACCGGTGACTGCCGTCGCTTGCCGTGGAGGCGCATGTTCGCGATGTTGTCTGAACGCGCACGCCCCAGTCAATCGCCGAGATCGGACGCGGAGGCTCCACCCATGGAACACATCCCAACGCTGCTCGAAGCGGACCTCGTCGTTGTCGGAGGCGGCCCCGCGGGC
>CAZSJP010000121.1:0-9211 GCA_964606675.1 uncultured bacterium | reverse complement strand
CCGCACTAACCGGACCGAAGAGGAACTGGTGGGCATCGATGACCGCACGTGACGTTCGGAGGCCCGGACCAAAGAGCTGATGTAGCAGCTCATGGAGAATCGAGGAGGCGCTGGGGCGTGCCAGAACAACGTGCGGCACACCGTGAACAGTCACGCAGTCTGCGATCTCTGGGGCCTGCAAGGGGTTCGGCACCAAGCGCGCAATGGGTACGTCTGCTGCCGACAACCCGGCGAACGAGGTGATCCACGAGGACGCGACACCGGCTGCTCCCCGATAGCGCTCGATCCCCGCGCGCACAAGGCTGCCGTAAGATTCCCATAGGTCGTCCACACCGCGCTCGCCTCCAACTGACGCGGCTATCACAGGCAGGCTCGTGAGCCATTCAGCGGTGTCCTCGCCCGTGTCCGCAGAGTCGAGAGGGAGTCCTCGCATCTGCGCCACCACATCAACGCGGTCAACTTCGCGGAGGGGCGCTGGCTTGCTGAGGTGGAGGCACGCGAGGAGAAGCAGGTACGCACGCGGCCAGTACGGGTTGACCCCGGGCGACTCACTGCGTGCAGTGGCGAAGTACTCGAGGACCTCTTGCTGCCACGCGTGGTTGCGCACTCTGTCGATGAGGTCGCGTACCCCGCTGTCGGCTGCCGGCAGTGCCAGGTCGTATCCAGAGGCCGTCAGGCCTGCATACACCAAGAACACGTTGCGGTTCGGCGAGACGTCGAAGCCGTCCATGAGGGGTCTCTCCAGCGATCAATGTCCAGAATGTAGCTCCAACATGGCGAGACAGACCATCGTCAGGCAGGAGATCGACGTCGAGCGGGGGTTGATCAGCCATCGGCTGAGGGGGATGTGAGGGAGGCATTGACCTCTCGTCAAACCTTCGTATCGTACTTGGCACTGGGGCGTTCCGCCGAGAGGCAGCGCCTTCGAGGGCCAGGGCTGACCAGGCCCCCCGAGTTGGTCCTGGCCCGATCTTCCCGCGGGAGAGAGATTGGCGCGATTCGATGCGTCGTTGTTCGTGAGCGGCTATGGCGCGAAGGAAGCGACGGGGAAACAGCTAACATGTCACGTGGAATAGCCCGATCGTGCCAGGGCCAGAGGCGTTGTACTCTCGAATCGCGTCCGACGTAGGTCGCACGACAACCTCACAGTCTCGCTTCGCGAAATACTGCTCGGCCTCAGGTGAGAGCCGGACTGAGTCGTGCTGCCCCGTACCGATCACTACGCGCTGGCAGTTCTTCCCCCTCACGAACTTCGCCTCGTCCCGGGAGAGCGTGTGCGACGTACCGTGGATGCGCTTAGAGAGCTTCTTCTTCCGCTTCTCGACATGACCGTCGACACGTATGACCACGTCGTGGTTGTATGTTGTCCCGTCGATGGTGATCGACCCGAACTCCGTGCCATCGATGTGCACTGTCATCGCTACGGCCTCCCGGCTTGCGCCACCGCCTACCGCACAGAGCCTCAAGTTCGTGCCAAGGACATGAGTGTCTCCTCAGGCAGGAGTAATCAGTGACGACAAATGGATACCGTAATGTCGGTGTGGATGGGACAGCGGTCAAGTTGGCCTCGACCGCCCCGGGGATCTGGGGATCTGTCGCCACCTTGGCCAGAGCTGAGAGCCACGAATCATGGTAACGCGCCGAACGCAGAACCAGGTAATCTTCGCCAACCACCGACACGCTCCAGAACATTCGCTATCACGATTCGCGTTGCGGTCTTCCGTGATCGGCAGTACCACGGCCTAGGGTAGTCCCGCGATGCCCGCGCCGGTAGATTCCCTTCCGATAGTGGCTTTCAGCTTCGCACACCGGAGATTTCCCGATGGCAATACCGATTCGCGTCGGAGTGGTGGGCGTCGGCAGGGGACGGACGTTCGCCAATTCCGCACCACAGGCCGGCATGGAACTCGTCGCTCTGTGCGACACGTGGGAGGAGAAACTCGCCGAGGCCAGCGAGCAATACGGCATCGCCACATACGTCGACTACGACGAGTTCCTCGATCACGACATGGACGCCGTCGTGCTGGCGAACTACTTCCACGAGCACACGCCGTTCGCCGTCAAAGCGCTCGACCGCGGCCTCCACGCCATGAGCGAGTGCGCCGCCTGCCACACGCTGGCCGAGGGCGTCGAGCTCGCCCGCGCGGTGGAGCGGAGCGGGCGGATATACATGTTCGCCGAGAACTATCCTTACATGGTGTACAACCAGGAGATGCGGCGGCTCTATCAGGAAGGCGCGATCGGTGAGTTTCGGTACGGCGAGGGCGAGTACGTCCACCCCGATGCGGCGAAGACCAGGCTAGGCCGAAGCCCGGGCATGGACCATTGGCGTAACTGGATCCCGGCGACGTACTACTGCACGCATTCCCTCGCGCCGGTCATGTTCATAACGGATACCCGGCCGGTGAAGGTGAACGGATTCGTTGTCCCGCACGATTTCGACGACCCTACCATCACGATGGCGGTCAAACGGTTCGACACGGCCGGCGTCATCATGTGCCGCATGGACAACGGCGCGGTGGCAAAATCGCTGCACGGCGGGCTGAGGGGCCACGGGAACTACACGCGCATACACGGAAACCGCGGCCTCATGGAGAGCTGCCGGTGCGGCAATCAGCAGGCCGTTCGGATGCGCATCGAGCCGTTCGACGCGGTGGACGGCAACCTCTTGGATACGATCTACGAGCCTGAGTTTCCCTCCTACGCCGAAGGCGCCGGCAACGCAGGGCACGGCGGCGGCGACTTCTTTACGAACTACCACTTCGTACAAGCCATTCGCACCGGCGAGCCGCCGTATCTCGACGTGTACCGGGGCATCGACATGAGCATAGCTGGGATCATCGCGTGGAGATCGGCTCTTGCGGATTCGGCCCCGATGGACGTGCCCGACTTCCGCGTCGAGGCGATACGCAGGCAATACGAGAACGATGACTGGTCTCCCGATCCGGCCCGCCGGAAGCCGGGTCAACCGCCGTCGAGCATCGCAGGCGAGATCGTCCCGAGCGACGAAGCGATCGAGTTCGCGCGCTCGATCTGGCGCGAAAGCGGATACGACGGGCCGTGAGAGGGGCAACGGAACGGCCTCCAATCATGAGGCCACAGAGACGTTCACGGATCGAATCATCTGGAGCACCACGGCGACAGGAGGAGCGGTCATGATGGGTCATCACGTCACGCTGCCTACCGGACTCCGGGTTCGCTGCATCGAGGCCGGGGATCCCTCGCGCCCCCTGCTGGTGCTTCTTCACGGCTATCCTACCGACGCTCGCCTCTGGCGAGGCTGCATGGGTTTGCTCGCCAAGACCTATCGTGTGATCGCGCCCGACCTCCCCGGACACGGCCGGACCGACGGGCAGCCCCACGTGGAGCACGATCTCGACTACTACGTAGCCTGGATGGAGATGCTCTACGACGCTTTCGGCCTTGAGAGACCGCACCTGGTGGCCCACGATCTGGGCGGGATGGTCGCACTCGGGTTCGCCGGTCGGCATCCGGAACAGGTTGATCGTTTCGTGATAATGAACACGGCTTCTTACGCGAACTGGCCCTGGCAGATGACACTAGGCCTCAAGATGATGGCGCTCGCGCCGCTGCGTCGGCTCGCTCTTAATCGCCGTTTCTTCCGCTGGATGCTCTGGCGCTTCACCACCGGGAGGAGGGACGTGGCGGAACGTCTGGCGACCGTCTTTGATCCGAGCTGGATCGCCACGCGCGACACTTTCTCTCTACGCACCCGCCAGGGGTTGCCCGAAACACGGACGAGGCAGCCGAGGCGCCATGAGGCAGCGACGTCTCTCGACCTGCGAGCGCATGCGGCTGAGTTGGTGCGCGAGTTGGGCCGAAAGCAGAACCAAGCAATTCGCTTCAACTACTGCCACGTTCCGGAGAATCCGATATCACGATTCGCGTCGAGGCTCCCCGTGACCGGTAACCATGTGAGAGGGGGTACGTTGGCGCCTCCCGTGGGGCCATCCTATCGTACCTTGGACCGAGGCGGCCTGCTGGGAGGTGGGCGCTCCAGCACCACGGCGACACATAGTCCTGAACTCTCCATCGGGCCGCTGACCTCAGAACGGCGTCCACACTGGGAAGACGCGATGCCCGATGGTTGACGTGATCGCCGCCACAGTCAGCCACAGTCCGACCTGCACGAACTCTCCGAGAATAAGCCCCAGCGCGGCGCTCCTCCACCTGCGATACGCGTGTGCCCCGCCGGCGCGGACGACGAGTACCTTGACCATCCATCCGAGGAAGATCGCGAACCACACCTGCTCGCACGCCACCGTGCCGCCGATGACGAATCCGAGCGGGTACAGCGGCCACCACAGGAACGTCCGATGCATGTACAGCAGCAGCCACATGAAAGCCCCGCCGCCTGCAACGCAGCCCATCACCGTCCAGTCGGTGTACACATGGTACTGCTGGAAACCGGCGATGCGATTAAAGAGCCAGTTCCCGCCCCCGCGGTAGATCGACTCCGACAGGTTGATGCCACCGTACGTGTAGGACATCCACAGCACGGTGGCGAACGAAAGGCCCATCGCGAGGATGATGCCAAGTGTGATGCCGAGCAAGAAGTGCCCCTGCCCGATGCCGGTGCGGCGGGCGATTTTCACACCATCCAGCGTCTGTGGGACGATATTCACGCGGTTGTTGAGCGCTCCCCAGTCAAGCATCCCCAGGTTCGTGAACGTGTGCGGGTCGATCCGCGCCGTGCCGACCAGCTTTGTCAGGAAGTACATCGTGCGGAAGTAGTCGTAGACCCAAGGGAATCCAGTTGTGGCGACTATCCGGGCGGTAATGAGCGTAATAACGAGGAAGAACACGAGCATGAGCACGGCCACGTACGTTTCCATACCCGTCGCCGAGGTCCAGAGGAGGTACACAACCACCCCGGTGAGGAACATCCACAGCGACCACCAGGGGATACTCGCTTCGGAGGCCCGGCTGCGCCTCCCGAACGCGGCGCGCACCATCTCCTTCATCTCCGCCCGGGACGCCCAGACGAACCCGGCCGACGCGACGAGCATCGCTCCCACGCGCTGGTATCGCGCCGTCAGAGTGTACCCGAACGTATGTAAAGGCGACCACTCCTGCTGACCGTGACCCAGGCCGCTCACCGCGAATGCGAGTTCCTCGACGTTGTGGAACCACTCGAACACCCACACGCTCAGAGAGACTTCCGATCGGAGAAGGTACGCGATGCCGATCACCGACCAGTAGAAGTTCACGCTCACGTTGCTCCAATGGCTGAACGGGGGCTCGCTCAAGAACACCGATCCGGCGAAGATCGTGCCGAAATCAAGACCGGTCAGTCTGATCGGTGGTACTGCCGGGAAGTAGACGTGGAGGCCGTTGATCGTGTGGAACAGCGTCGGCACGGCGAAGCCCAGCCACATCAGCGGTTGCCGGAAGAAGGTCGAAGCCAGGGACGGTGTCGGGTCGTCGCCCATGATGATGAGTGGGATTTCGGCCAGAGGGAACTGAATCCTCTCGGCATCCATCCACCGCCTTCGAAGAACGATGGACAGGGAGATCATCATCATGTAGAGCGACACGGCCAGCAACGACCACGCGGCGAGCGGCTTAGCCCATGCACCCCAGGGAATCTCGGCGTCCACAGGCTTGCCGACGAAGAACCAGTCGACGACATGGTCGCCATGCGGCACCATCCAGCTTCCGACGTGTGGCCAGTGGCGCAGCGCCCACTCGTTCATCGGCGTCGCGTAGTAGCGCAGCTCAACCAGGACGGGCAGGAATCTCATCACCAAGCCGTCCGATGGTATAACTGCCGCGACGAGCATCATAACGTATGCGAGCATGAGGTCACGCTGCGAGAGGCCACACCGCGCCAACCGGAGCGCCGTGTTGATCCCGAGGAGCAAGAGGAAGAGCAGGAATACGCCCGTAGGTAGGTACGTGGCCGCGAGCCCGGACGCCTGGAGGTACGCATCGCCAAACGGGGTGGCGACGCTGAGGATGCCAACGCCGACAAGGCCGATGCTCATTCCCACCCAGGGCGACCGGTTCTCGGAGGCAGCGGATGCCGCGTCGGTTGGTCGCGGCATTCGCGTAGCGCGCCGCAGCCTGCGCACTCCTGCAGCGTCCATCCGGTCTGCGTCGTAGGCTGAGCTAGACATCACGGACCGCAAATCCCCGGGAGGTGTTCATGCCGGCCCACCCGGGCCGGCCACGATGCGGCAACCGTCAGCGATTCGAGAGAATACGACCCACTGCAACCGCCGTCCACCTGCGCTCCCGCGCCCTGGCCGCCCCGCGTGCCGCGTGGAAGATCCCCGCCTGTCGAGCGGGGCGGGGCGTGGTACCGCTCGCCACCATCCCCGACTGCGGCCACTTCGTTCCCGAGGAGGAGCCCGCGGTCGTTGTCCGCCACTTGCGACACTTTCTCTCGACGGATCCGCGAGATCGCCCGAGCGGCGGACGAGGCAGCCGAGACGCCATGAGGCAGTGACGTCTCTCGACCTGCGAGCGCATGCGGCTGAGTTGGTGCGCGAGGAGGGGCGAACCACGCCATCCGGCCGAGCTCAGGACCAAGCGATCCGTGTCAGCTACTGACACGCTCCGGAGAATCCGATATCACGATTCGGGGCGCTGTCTGATGTAAGCTTAGCCTCCCACAAGGCTTGACCATGCGTGCGGACGTTCGATTACTACAGATTGAACCGCACGCCGAAGCGGTAGTACCGCGGGGTCATGTGATGTAGCCAGTCGGTCCTCGGACTGATCGGTGCTTTCCACGCTCCGCCCTCGTCCTTGTACGGCTGTGTCAGGATGTAGAACGTCGATTCGTCTCCATACTTCACGTCGTCACCCGCCATGCGTCGGCCTATGACGTATCGGGTGTAGTCTTCCCCGTTTGTGAAACTGCCGTTGAGGCGCTTGGTGTTGAGAACGTTCGTAACGTCCATGTAGGCAGACATCGACCTGCCGCCAGGCAGGGATAGCCTCTTGGTGAACTTGAGATCGGTGTTCCAGTAGTCGACGGTCGGAATGCGAAACTCTTCCGGGAGTTCGCGTTCAGGTACCTGGTTCGGGTTGAACATGACTTCGCTCCCGGATTGGTAGGCTTGGATCACGCTAACGCTCCAGCCGCCGGCGATCGTGCCCCAGTCGGAGGGGGTACCCAGGCTCAACATGCCCCTGAAAGAGCCATTGGCCGTCTGGCCCGATGTCGTCGGCATGAACGGAGTCACCCGAAGCGGGTCGTTGCTTATCGTCTCGAAGCCGACCCGGCCGCCGCGAGTCGCCTGGCGCTCGTACGTGAACCAACCATTCAGGAAGCGCCCGGAACTCCGGGATATCTTGATCTCCAGCCCCCGGACGTCGCCGTAGCTCGGGTTGCGGAAGATACGATAGCCGACGATATCGGTGCCTTCCACGGTGATGCTGCTCACCTGGTCGACGGTATACTTGGCGTAGCCGCGCAGAGTCGTGACAAGCCCCAGCGGGAACAGGTGTTCGACGCCGACTTCGTACATTGTCGTCCCGGCAGGTCTCAGGTTCGGGTTGTACAGCTCCTCGAACCGACCGATCTTGCCCACGAGGCGGTTGTGCGACCTGACGCCGAAGCGCGCAGCAGCCTTCTGTTGCGAGTAGAAGATGCCGTAGTTGAAGAAGAACTTCGTGTGGTCGCTCACGGGATGAGATATGCCGAACCTCGGCATGATGCGCCAGTACGTCTTCGCGGGTCCGTACGGGAGCGCGCTTATCACGTCGCTGGGAGTGACTGGCTCCAGCTCCCTATCGATCATGCCGTAGTAGCTCGGATCGCCCCATGCCGGATCCCAGCCCCCGTCTACAGCAAGCTGGTTGAAGATGCCCGCGCCGTTGTCCTGGGAGAACAAGGACGTGTTGAACAGCCCGGTACGGACCGAAAGCAGCGTGTCTCCGGCGAGTCTGTAGAAGTACGAGACCTGCCCTGCATTGTACCGTTCCGCGCGAACGCCGAAGTTGGCGATCATGCCTTCCGACTCGTACTTGTCCTGCACGTAGATGCCGGCGAGAGACGGCGTGACAGCCGGCATGTCGCCACCGTATTGGCGGTACGCGGAGTTGCGCAGCCCGGCATAGAGCTTCGCCAACTCGTAGTTGTAGTAGAGGTCGCCCGTGATGTACTCTACGCCGCCCTTGATCGTGTGAGACTCCATTGCGTGCGTCAGATCGGTGCGGAAGACGAACCCCTTGCCGCCGCCGTTCAGGACAACGTCGCCCCCGCCGGACACGGTGTAGACGCCCGAGAGATCGCGGTATGGTTCCTGGACCCAGCCCTGAGGGGATACGACGCGCGCGCGCGCGCTGTCGGGCTTCCCCTCATCGTCCAACTCGGGTCTCCCCTCATCGTCCAAGATCGGCCACTTGAATTCCTTCGTGATGAACTTGCCCTCGGTCGGGATATCCCTGTACGGACCGCCGTAGAGCAGATCGAACGGATCCTTGAGAATCCGACGACCGGGCGTCAACGCGTCCTCCAAACTGCCGGGGAGGTCGGTTATTCCGTCCGGGAGGCCGGTCACGGCGTCGACAGTGTCCGACCAGTCCCACGAGTTCTTGAGCCAGGTCTGGTAGCCCCACTCGTTGGTTGGGGCGTATCGGTTCGGGTTGGTCTGAGTGTTCTCAAAATCGGTAATGTCCACCCGCGGCGCGGCGCGGGTGACGTCCCACCTCGATTCGGTCCAACTCACCGCCGCAGTCACGAATGTTGTCGGGCTGAGGGTGTACGTCAGAGACGATCCGTAGGTGGTGAAGTCTGTCTCCATCGGCCCATTGTAGGAAAGGTTGTATTTCGTGCTTTCGCTTTCGATGGAGCTGACGGCGTTTCGAAGTTGACCCGTTGACCGCAGTTGCGTCGGATCGACCGCGCCACCGGTACTCCCGCCGGTGGCCGCAAGCTCCGGGTTGTAACCGGCGGAACCCTCTGAGGCGCCCCCCGTCCCTCTGCCGTCGCCGAACAGGTAGGAGAAAGTCACCTTGAGATTGTCGATCGGCGTCAGCGTGAACTTGCCTTCCCACGACCGGTCGATGTTGTAGGGGCGCAACGCGGGTAGTGCCGTCATCTCTCTGGCGTAGCGGTAGCCCAGGATGACGCTACCGAGCTTGTTGGGTAGCGCCCCGCCGGTGGCCACGTCGAGGTTGATATCCGGCTTGTGACTGTATTGCCAGACCTGCTCGTCCATATTGGCTTCCCACTCCC
>CAZSJP010000120.1:0-9244 GCA_964606675.1 uncultured bacterium | reverse complement strand
TCAGGAGGGGTCGCCAATGAATCTCAAGTCCTACGTCGAAGAGTGCGGAGCCAAGGCGCGCACCGCCGCCACCTCGATGGCGGCCACGGACAGCGGAACCAAAGAGAAGGCTCTCCTGGCCATGGCCGATGCCATAGCCGCCAACGCGAACCTCATCAAGAGCGAGAACGAGAAAGACCTCGCGGCCGCAAGGGCCGACGGCCTCGCTGCCGCAATGATCGACCGCCTCACGCTCACCGACGCGCGCATCGAGGGAATGCGGGAAGCGGTCTCCGATATCGCCGCGCAGCAGGACCCGGTGGGCCGAGTTGAGAACATGGTCCAGCGCCCCAGCGGGATCGAGGTCGGCAAGATGAGCGTGCCGATCGGTGTCGTCGGGATCATATATGAGTCGCGCCCCAACGTTACGGCCGACGCGGCGGCGCTCTGTCTCAAGTCGGGCAATGCGTGCATCCTTCGAGGCGGCAAGGAAGCCTTCCACTCGAACATGGTCATCGCGTCGGTCCTGGCCGAGGCCGGCGTCGGCGCCGGCCTGCCCGAGCACGCCGTGCAATTGATCGAGGTTACCGACCGCGAGACGGTATCGCTGTTGGCGCAGGCCGAAGGGCTGGTCGACGTCATCATACCCCGTGGCGGCGAGGCCCTCATTCGGGCCGTTGTCGAGGCTGCGCGGATTCCCGTCATCAAACACTATGCGGGCGTGTGCCATACGTACGTCGACGGAAACGCCGACGTGACTATGGCCGAGGAGATAGCGTTCAACGCGAAGGTGCAGCGCCCCGGTGTGTGCAACGCGATGGAGACGCTGCTTGTGCACGCTTCCGTCGCGGAGGCACTGCTGCCGAGTCTGTTCGCGCGCTACAGAGCCGCCGGTGTCGAACTGCGTGGGTGCGAGCGTACCCAACGCATCGATGCCGATGTCGTCGCGGCCAAGGACGACGACTGGCCAACTGAGTATCTGGACTTGATCTTGTCGGTGCGCATCGTCGACGGCATCGACGAGGCAATGGGTCATATCAGGCGCTTCGGATCGGCTCACACAGACGCGATAGTCACGCGAGACGTCGGCGCGGCAAGGAAGTTCGTCAGAGAGGTCGATTCATCGAGCGTGATGGTGAACGCGTCGACTCGTTTCTCCGACGGCGGCGAATACGGGCTCGGAGCGGAGATTGGGATTTCGACCGACAAGCTGCATGCTCGAGGGCCGATGGGCGCGGCGGAGTTGACGACGTACAAGTGGGTAGTCTACGCTG
This sequence comes from uncultured bacterium, assembly GCA_964606675.1. Lineage (GTDB taxonomy): Bacteria > Latescibacterota > MWCZ01 > MWCZ01 > MWCZ01 > CAZSJP01. Next base: position 7,991 of record CAZSJP010000120.1, on the reverse strand, counting down.
ACGGTGCTATCAGGCAGTGATCAGGCAGTGAGATGTGGAGATGGGACCTGTCGACAACGGCACGCGCCGGCGTCTGAGTTCTTGGTTTTCGGGTAGGCGAGGCAGGCAGCGCGCTCTGCTGCTTGCAACGCTCCTCACCGTCGGCCTCCTGTGGGTGTTCGTCGGCGGAAACGAAGGTGTCTGGGTGCAGCGCCAGATCGCCGCGGACATCGCCGGCCTGAAGCAAGGCAACATGCGCCTTCGCGCTGAGAACGAGCGTATGCGCCGCCAGATCGCCCGGCTTCAGAGCGACCTGTTGTACATTGAGAGAATCGCCCGCGAGAGATACGGCATGGCGAGGCCCGGCGAACGTGTATACCGAGTGCTTCCGTATCGCCCGCGCTCCGGTCAGGCCGAGTCCGACGATTGAGCGCCGCGGGTTGGGCGGGCATCGGCACAACCGGTAACGTCTTGAGGGGCGCCAGCAAGTGCCGACGTTGACAACAACCAACGCGATAACGCTCGTCCGCCGGCTGTGGTCGGAGTCCAGTCAGATAGTCACTCTGATAACTCCGGAACTCGGGCGGGTCGGAGCCGTCGCGCGTGGGGCGCGAAAGCTCACGAGCAAGGTGGGACCGGCGCTGGAGCCGATGACGGAGAGCCAGGTGGTGCTCTCCATTCCGGCGCACGGCGACCTGGCGCAAGTTCGTTCCGCGGACGTGCTCGAGTATTTCGTGCGCCTCAAGGCGTCTTTCATACGAGTGACCCTGGCGTCGGCTCTGTGCGAACTGGCCGGCACCGCGCTTCCTGAAGCGGAGGCGAACGCGCCGGCGTACAGCCACGTGCGAGTCGCGCTCGCCGGGATCGACGGCGCATCGGACCGCGACGCCATCAACTGGCTGTGGTGGTTCGCGCTTGCGCTGGCGGCGGACGTTGGCTACGCTTTGCAGGCCGATTCGTGCATCAGCTGCGGGTCGGATGAGCGTCCGCATCGTTGGTTCAGCACCGCCGAGGGCGGACCCGTATGTGCGGCGTGCCCGGGGCAGCACATGAAGCCATGGATGGCCGATACGCAGGAAACGTTGCGGTGGCTGCTCCATTCGGAGCCGGAACGAATAGAAGAGCGACGCATCGGCAAGAGTGTCAATCGGGAGATGCGGAGCCTGATCGAGAACTACTACCGCTTCCACGTGCCGGGGTTCCGCAGCATGAAGGCGCTCGACATGCTGGCGGATACGGCCGACGCCGAAGCGGCGGCCGGGGAGCGGTGACCGACGGGCGCACATTAGTTAGCTTTCGTGACCGCGCGGCATGGGGCACTACGTGGCATGTGCTACGTTAGGCGCGTGCGCGCCGCGCAACGCGAGCAACCGGTCCAGGAACGAGAAGGAGTCGAGATGGCGAAGCAACGCGACGCGATGGAAGACATCGTGTCCCTGTGCAAACGCAAGGGATTCGTGTACCAGTCCAGCGAGATATACGGCGGGCAGAACGGCTGCTGGGACTACGGCCCACTGGGCGCCGAACTGAAGCGCAACATAGAGGATGCGTGGTGGCGGAAGATGACCCTCGAACATGACGATATCGAGGGGCTCGATTCGAGCATTCTGATGCACCCCAAGGTGTGGGAGGCGTCCGGCCACGTCACCGAGTTCACCGATCCGCTGGTGGACTGCACGAACTGCAAGTCGCGCTTCAGGGGCGATCAGATCGAAGGCACCCAGTGCCCGACCTGCGGCATGAGCGACACGATGACCGAGCCGCGTCAGTTCAACTTGATGCTGAAGACGTTCCTCGGCCCGGTCGAGGAAGACGCGGCGAAAACGTACATGCGTCCCGAGACATGCCAGGGCATCTATGTCGACTACCAACTCGTGATGGCGGCCACGCGCAGGAAGATCCCGTTCGGAATCGCCCAGACGGGGAAGGCGTTCCGCAACGAGATCAACCCCAGGTATTTCATCTTCCGATCCCGCGAGTTCGAGCAGATGGAGATGCAGTTCTTCGTGAAGCCCGGCTCCGACATGGAATGGTACGAGTCGTGGCGTGACAAGAGGTTCGCCTACTACAGCGAGCTGGGCATCAGGCCCGAAAAGCTTCGGCTGACCCCGCATGACAAACTCGCGCACTACGCGGCCGCAGCCGTCGACGTCGAGTACGAGTTCCCGTTCGGTTGGGGGGAAATCGAGGGCATACACAACAGAACGGACTTCGATCTGAAGCGCCATACGGAGTTCTCCAGCAAAGACCTGAGCTACTTCGACGACGGCACGAGAGAGAGATTCGTCCCATACGTCATCGAGGTGTCGTCAGGCCTCAACAGGACACTGCTTGCCTACCTCTGCGACGCGTACGAAGTCGAAGAGCTTGAGAAGGACAAGCGCACGGTGCTCCGGTTCCATCCGCGCCTGGCGCCCATCAAGGCCGGCGTATTCCCGCTCGTGAAGCGCGACGGGATGCCCGAGAAAGCCCGCCAGATCGAGCGCGAGCTCAAGAAGCACTTCCGTGTGTTCTACGACGAGGGTGGCGCCGTCGGCAGGCGGTATCGCCGGCAGGACGAGGCCGGAACGCCCTACTGCATCACCGTCGACTCGGACACGCTCGAAGACGATACCGTGACGGTGCGCGACAGGGATTCGATGGTGCAGGAACGCTTCCCGATGGCCAACCTGGACAGGGCGATCGCCGACAAGATGGCGGAATGGAAACGATGATAGCCGGATAGATGGAGCATACACCGCAAACAGAAGGATCGTGAGTATGGAAACGCTTCGTGTCGGAGTCGTCGGTACAGGCTCAATCGGCCAGGTACACGTCGGGACATACATGCAGATACCGGAATATGAAGTGACGGCAGTCTGCGATATTGACGCAGACGCGCTCGAACGTGGCAAGGCCGCGTCCGGCGCGAAGGGATATACGGACTACGAGAAGCTGGTCGCGAGCAAGGACGTCGACGTGGTGGCGGTGTGCACGCCGAACGTTCTTCACGCCCCGGTGGCCGTTGCGGCGCTCGAATCGGGCAAGCACGTGTTCATGGAAAAGCCCATGGCGTACGACGTGTCGGCCGCCAAGAGCGTCATCGCCGCCAGAGATGCGTCCGGCAAGAAGGTGCAGATCGGCGTATGTCAGCGTTTCCGTGGAGACGCTCAGGCGCTCAAAGAGCATGTCGTCGCCGGCGAGTTGGGCAAGATATACTTCGCGAAGTGCGGCTACCTGCGCCGAAGCGGCATCCCTGGCATGGGCGGATGGTTCACGACGAAGTCGCAATCCGGCTACGGCCCGATCGTCGACCTCGGCGTGCACGCGCTCGATCTCACCATGTGGCTCATGGACAACTTCAAGCCCGTGAGCGTGTCTGCAAGCAGCTACGCCGAGTTCGGCCCGAGGGGCCTCGGCGGCGGCGACTGGGGCACTCCGGTGCCGGGCGGCCCGTTCGACGTGGAAGACCTCGCCGCAGCGCTGATACGCTTCGAGGATGGTGCGACAGTGTTCCTGGAGGTGAGCTGGGCGGCTCACGTGGGTGCCGGGCAGTTCTACTCGACGCTGATGGGCGACAAGGGCGGGCTCGACCTTGCGCCGCCGACGCTATACACCGACGAACTCGGCACACCGGTTGACAAGCGGCTCACCGTTCCCGAGGTCGACGCCTACCAGGCCGAGCACAAACATCTGCACGCCGCGATCACCGACGGGTTCGACCCGATGCCGGCAGCGGAACAGGGCCTTGCGGTCCAGGCAGTGCTCGACGCGATGGGAGCCTCGGCCGAGCAGGGAACGTCCGTCCCTGTGAAGATGTAGGGACGGCGACGATGAGCGAGGATTACTACGTCGGCATAGACCTCGGCGGCACGAACGTCAAAGCCGGAGTCGTGACACCGGACGGGCGCGTTGTCGGAAGGGATCATCGCCCGACGGAGGTCGACGCCGGGCAGGATCATTCCGTCGGGCGGATTGTCGAGTCGGCACGAGCGGCGGTGGAACAGTCGGGTCTCAGACCGTCTCACATCTCGGGCATCGGTATCGGTTCTCCCGGGCCGGTCGACCCTTACACCGGCACTGTGCTCTCACCGGTCAACTTCCCGACGTGGGGGAGCGTCCCGCTACTGGAGATCCTTACCTCCGAGTTCGGCGGGGTGACCGGGGCGCTCGACAACGACGCCAACGTGCTTGCATACGGCGAGAACTGGCTCGGCGCGGGCAGGGACACGCAGAACTTCCTCTGCATAACGCTCGGAACGGGAGTCGGTGGCGGGGTCGTCTGCGAGGGGCGGTTGCTCCACGGCAGCGACGGCAACGCGGCCGAGGTAGGTCACATCAGCATTGACTACAACGGGCCTCGGTGCGCCTGCGGCGGCGTGGGATGCCTTGAGCTCTATTGCAGCGCCACCGCACTCAGCAAACGCACCGCGGCCGCGATGGATGCCGAATCGCCGAAGACCACGCTCAGCCGCGACGATCTCTCGGCGCGAAGCATCGCCGAAGCGGCCGACTCCGGCGACGAGTTCTCGCGCCGCATGTACGATGAAACCGGATTCTTCCTCGGCATGGGCATCTGCTCGGCCGTGTCGCTCTTCAACAGCGAAATAGTCGCGATCGGCGGAGGCATGGCGGCCGCCGGCGATCTCATATTCGGGCCGACAAGGCGGACGTTCGAGGAATACGGCTTTCCATCGCTGCGCAGACGGCTGAAGATCGAGCCGGTCCGGCTTGGCGACGACTCGGCGATCCTCGGTGCGGCGAAGCTTGCGATGGACGGCGGGGTTCAGCGCTGAGACCGGCTCGTGCCGGCGGCCAGGCCTAGGCGGTGTCGATGGGCGAGCAATACTGCGTCGGTATCGATCTCGGCGGCACGAACGTGCACTCGGGAGTGGTGACGACCGATGGGCGCCTGCTCGGCCGCGACCATCGCCCGACAGAGGCGCGAAGAGGGTATAACGAGCCTCTCAACCAGATATTCGGTTCCGTGCGAGCTGCCATCGAGCTTTCCGGGCTGACGGTATCCGACGTCTCGGGGGTCGGCATAGGCGCACCGGGGCCTCTCGATCCGTACACCGGCACCGTTCATTCGCCGCTCAGCTTCCCGCACTGGGGCGACGTCCCGTTGCTGGAGATCGTGACCGGCAATCTCGGCGGCATGCGGGGCGCGCTGGACAACGACGCGAACATGGTCGCCTACGGCGAGAACTGGCTGGGCACGGGCAAGGACGCGCGGAACTTCCTCTGCATGACCCTCGGCACCGGCGTCGGCGGCGGAGTGGTCTGCGAGGGGCGTCTGCTGCACGGCGTCGACGGCAACGCCGCCGAGATCGGCCATATGTGCATCGACTGCAACGGACCTCGGTGCCGATGCGGCGGTGTAGGATGCCTGCAACTGTATTGTAGCGCAACGGCAATAGCGGCGCGAACCGCGGCGGCGATGGGCGACGAAGCGCCCGACACCATCGTTCGCAGGGACGATCTATCGGCGCGAAGCATCGCCGAAGCGGCCCGATCCGGCGACCGATTCGCGCGCCGCATGTACGATGAGACGGGGTTCTTCCTCGGCATGGGCATATGTTCGGCCGCGGCGCTCTACGATTGCGAGGTCGTGGCCATCGGAGGCGGCATGGCGCATGCCGGCGAGCTTATATTCGGGCCTACACGGCGCACGTTCCGGAAGTACGGCTACCCGTCGCTGAGACATAAGATGAGGATCGAACCGGTGATGCTCGGAGACGACGCGGCGGTACTGGGAGCGGCCAAGCTGGCCATGGACGGAGGGGTGCGGCGCTGAGATCGATGCTCGCGCTTGCCGTTGCCATATCGGCGGCGCTGCCGATGGCCGTCGCATCATCGAGCGGCGCGCAGACGACCGTCGTTGCCGAGAGCGACACGGTCGGCCAGCCGTCGCCGTCGGGGGCGTTCTGGCGCTCGGTGGCCTTTCCCGGATGGGGGCAGTGGTACAACCGCCAGCCGACTAGAGCGATCGCCTATGCGTCTGTCATAGGTGTGTGCGCGGGCATGGCGGCGCGGAACTGGAGCACAGGCGTCGGTGCCGAGGGTGAGGGGAGCGTCTTCTGGAAGCGAGACGGGTGGACGAAGGGGCGCAACAACTGGCTGATCCTCGGCGCGATCACGTACATCCTGTGCGCGGCGGACGCGTATGTCGAGGCGCACATGAAGACGTTCGACGTCTCGCCGGTCGCGGTCGAGTTTCGGCCGATGGAAGGTCGCGGCACTCGGTTGGTCGTGTCCGTCCCGGTGGCCGACGTCGGGGCGCGGCGCTGGCGTTCGCGCTAGCTGCGTGCCTCGCCGCCAGTAGCCCGGCTCAGATTCGTCCATTCGGGACACCCGGCCTCATCGCTTCCGGGCAACCCGCATCGCCCCTGGGAAGTGTCGCCGCGGCTTCGCTCGCGGGCGGCGAACGCTCATGGGCCTTCGCTGCATCCGCCTGGCATCCGTTCGGCCTCCCCTAGCTGCGAACCGTGTCGGCTCATCTATGCCGCCGCGCACCCACCTGGGGGTTCGCTATCGGGGCGGAGAGTTTCGGAAGCGACGCCTACCGCGAGACCCTCGCCCACGTCGCTCTCGGCGCGCGAGTTCGCGGCCCACTCTCGGCCGGATTGGCCGTTGACGTCGCGCAAGTCGCCATCGACGGCGCCGGCAACGGACGATCCTGCGGACTGACGTTCAGCGGCGCAGTCGCCGCATCGAAGGACGTCTCTATGTGGTGTAACGCCGAGTCGGTCTGGGCGCGGGATGCAGGCGATCTCGTTCTCGACGTACCGCGGGCACTTGCGGTGGGGGCGTCGTACGCGGCCAGCCGGATGGTGACACTCGATGGGTACGCTAGAACCGAGTCGGGTTCGCGTTGGAGCGCTGCGGGAAACCTGACTGTCGCACCGTTCGGATGGCTGGCGGTCCGATTCGGCAGAGCTCTCGGGCCGTCCGGATTCGTCTGCGGCGCAACAATCGCCACAAACAGCTTCGTCGTAGGGTACAATGTGCGATTCCACCCCGTGCTCGCGGCCACGCACATGCTGTCAGTCGGCATCGAGCGCCGGACTGTCGCGCCCGATCAGGCTTCCGGATTCATTGCGCCCGACACCCCACCGTAGAACCCGGACTTCTTCCGTGCAAGCTCCGTGATGCGCACTACCTCGCGCACGTCTTCGAGCACGATGTCCTGCGTACCACCCTCGCGCAGCACCTGGTAGATGTTGTCGTGCAGGTCGTGCGGCACCGTCGCGGTCGCTGGAACCGTCTCTCCCTGCCACGGAATGGAGTCGTTGAAGTTGTAGCTACGCCCGGCCGACGGGCCGCGGCGGACGTCGTACGGCTTCTGAAGTGCCGCCGGGTCGAAGCACTTGATCTGCGTTTCCTTGCCGTCGGATATGGCCGTGCCCTGCGAGCCGAGCAGCGTCCACTTCGGCTCGGGGAACGCATCTGCCGATGACACGAGCATGTCCGCGACACGCCCGCTCTCTGCCCTCATGATGACCCTCACGTGGTTCTCGACGTCGCCTGGGTTGGATACGAGCTTCAGGTCGGTGAACACGTCGGCCACGGGCGATTCGAGCATCTGCAGCAGCAGATCGAGGAAGTGCGGACACGTGTTGTTGAGCACGCCGCCGCCGTAGAGGCGGGTCGTCTGCCAGTCGTTTCGCCTCGAAAACGCCAGCGATCGCATGCGTATCTCGAATATCTCGCCCAGTCGGCCGCTTGCCATCAGTTGGCGAAGATGAGCATATTCCGCCATGTAGCGGTAGTTGTGGAACGGGAACATCTTCACTCCGGACGCATCCCGCGCGGCGATCATCTTGTCGACCCAGCGCGTGTTCATGGCGATGGGCTTCTCGACCAGTACGTGCCGGCCCGATTCGAGCGCCTTGCATGCCACCGGAGCGTGCGAGAACGAGTACGACGACACCACGACCAGCTCAGCGTCGGCTTTCCGGAGCATGGTGGCGTGGTCTTTGTAGGTATCGCACCCCAGTTCGCGTCGGCTCTCCTCCCGATGCTCCTCATCG
>CAZSJP010000119.1:0-9353 GCA_964606675.1 uncultured bacterium | reverse complement strand
AATGTGCCGAATCCGTTCAACCCCGTCACGACGATTCAGTTTGCCATTCCTGCGGCCGGCAAGACACGGCTGGCGATCTACAGCTTGAACGGACAGGTCGTCAGGGAGCTTATTAACGGCAGGATGGAAGCCGGCACTCACCGTGCCGTGTGGGATGGGCGCGACGCCCGCGGCCGCGAATCGGCAAGCGGCGTGTACGTGTATCGCCTCAGCAGCCCGACGGGCACTCTGGTTCGACGAATGGTGCTGCTCAAGTAGCGCCGGCGCACAACGGAATCGAATACGGCGGTCGGTCGGCACGTCAGCCGGCCGACGGCCTCTCATTCGTAGTGGCGTCGAGATAGGCCAGAGCGAAGGTTGTGGGCGGTCGGGCAGACCGTGGCGGGCGCTCGTCACGCGTGCTCCGGATTCGAATCTCTCCGATGCGCGCCTACCGCAATATCCACCGCAGGACTTCGAACGCTTCGGCCCACGGCAATTGTATTTGCGTGCCGCGCGTCCTGGCAAGGCTACGTATGAACTCCGCGTCGAGATATGTCCGTTGGGATTGCGTCTTGTAGCACTCCAACGCACCGACTTTCTTCTCGACGTGCCGGTCCTCCAGCGCCACGAACATTCTGGTCGAGAACACTACGTTGTTCCACGGCATTTCGTACCCGAGCAACGTCGTGCGCTTGAAGGCCCGCAGGGCCTCGTTGGCAACTACCTGATGGTCCTGATGGATGTCGGTCGCGGATGGTGCCAAGACCAGGTCCGGTTCGATATCGCGGTTCAGGCGCCAGAGATGTTCGAGCACGTCCTGGCGGTGCTCCGGAAACTTGCGAACTTTGAAGCGCTCGACCATCAGGCGGTCGGGGCCGACCCCGAGAACGGCCGTCGCAGCCGCCACCTCTTTGCGGAGAGTGTCCGGCGGAAATCCCTCCGGAACAGATTCCTCGGCGGCTGAAAGAGCCAGGTAGTATACGTCGCTGCCTTCTTCAGCCAGCCTCGCGATGGTGCCGCCGCAGCCGATCTCGCCGTCGTCGGTGTGCGGCGCCAACACGAGCACTCTCTTGAATCCGCGAATCATGGTATCCCTTCTGCGTGTTCGCCGCCAACCAGGTCGGCCTGCGGCAGCTAGCGGGTAGCCGCACGGTCGAGCACGGCCGCGATTCGGCCTGTCAGCGCCGATCTGGTGAAGCTTTCGACACCTGCCAACGGTTGCCGCACCGGCAGAGATCCCTGCCGCCACGCGAGGAACATGCTCTGCAAGCGTTGTCGGATATCTTCCGTGTCCGTCGGCTCTACCGCGCCTGGCAGACCGAGTTCACCGAGGAGTCGGTCGACCGCGCTCTCGCTCGGAGCCATCGCCAACACCGGACGGCCGGTTGCCAGATACTCGTAGATTTTCGCGCTCATGACACCTGTGGTTCCGAAGAACAGGCACACCGTGGCCTGCCTGAGCCGGGCTATCGCCTCATGGTGAGGCACGAAGCCCACAAGCTCGACGGAATCGCGAAGGCCGAAGCGGTCGATCTGCTCCATCGCTTCGGCGTGGACGTTGCCCACGAACACGAGGCGCATGGCCTCTCGGAACTCGGCATCGTCGGCCCCCACCATGGCCAAGGCGCGGAATGTTGCCTCGGTGTCTTGATGCGCCACCATGTTGCCGACGTATACAAGATCGAACGTCCCGCGTTGCTCGGGCGCTTCGGCCAGGAAGTCGTCCGACTCGAAACCGTTAGGCACGAGCGCCGCACGGTCGGCCTCGGGGCCAAGGGCAGACCTGACGTCTTCGTTCACCGCAACGATCTCTGTCGCGTTCCGTAGCGCCGAGGCCTCAAGCCGACTGTCGACGGCGATTGCGGCCTGCGTTCTGCCCATGTCGTCGTTCCAGAATGCGCGAGTCCATGGGTCGCGAAAGTCGGCCACCCATGGCGTGCCCGTCGCGTCGGAAGCGTGCATGGCAGCCAGATGCGCCGACTGCGGCGGCCCGGAGCTAAGCACGACGTCGATGCCCTCGGCGCGGATCAGGTGTGTGGCTTCCCGGGCCGCGAACGGCACCCAGCCGACGCGGGCGTCGGGGATGAACAGGTTGGCCCGAAGGAGGCGAGCGGCTCCGATGAGGAACCCCGGCCCTCGTCCCGCATGCCCAACCGGCAACGGTTCTTCGGGAGATCGCCCGCGCATTCGGTTGTAGAGGCCGAACGGCTCGACGGCACGCGCCCTGTGCACGACGACCTCCGAGGGCACGCGCGCCAGCCCGTGTTCGTCGCGGTTGAAGAACGTTCCATCCTTCACGGTGAGGACAGTCGGTTGCCAACCGTGCGCCGGAAGATGACGCACCATGCTCATGACCCGCTGGACGCCCGGGCCTCCCGCCGGCGGGAAGTAGTAGCTGACTATCAGGACTCGACGCACCGAACCCGCCTTCGGCCGTTGCGGTGGCCGCCCTGCGTCGGCATCACTCGTCGGCCGGTTCGCCCGCCGGTTCCGATACTTCCGGCACCGAGGCGCGAGATAGAGCCCCGTCCAGATCGGGCATTCTCGTGACCATCCCCGCCAGCGAGCCAAGTGCGTACGCCGATTCGCGCAACAGGAACATCAGGGGCAGTGCGACTGTGGCAAGTGGGTGCTTCGTCTTTCTCCAGCCATCGAGCCCCATGAACGACACCAGGTGGCCGACGACGCCGAGCACGACGATGCATGCCGCCGCGACCGCGATGTCGCCGATGACGATGCCCGACACCAGGCCGATTCCCACTGCCCACTCGGCCAGAGGCGCCATGTAGACCGGCTGCATCAGTCGCCTGTCGTGACGAGCCATCCACCATCTGGCGCGGCCCATGCGGTATATCTGTCTGGCCCAACCGGTGACGGACGTTCGCCTCTTGTGGTACACCCAGGCGCCCTCGGCGAAGCTAAGCTTCTTGCCCGACTGCGATATACGCCAACTGAGAAGGACGTCCTCGCCGTACCAGATCGTCGGGAATCCGCCCACGGCGACGGCCGACTCTCTACGAACGGCCATGTTGAACGACCTCGGGTGGTACGTCCCGCCGCGGAGCTTCTTCCCGCCTCGTACACCGCCCGTCGTGATGAACGAGGTCATCAGGTAGTCGATGAACCTGGAGAAGAGCGGGTCGTCCGGGCTGCTGCGGTCTGGGCCGCCCACGCCTCCGACGCCGGCATCTTCGAACGGTGCTATCAGCGAATCGAACCACTCCGGTTGCACGACGCAATCGGTATCGACGAAGACTACGACGTCGCCACGGGCGGCCAGTATGCCCACGTTGCGCGCGGCGCCAGGGCCGCTGTTGGCCTGACGAATGAGCCTGGCTCGCTCGCCCAATGGCGCGACGGTAGGCTCAATGCGGTCCGCCGTGTCGTCGGTCGACCCGTCGTCGACCACGATCAGCTCGACGTTCGGCCTCGCCAGATCGGTTTCGAGCGATGCGAGCAGACTCGTCAGCTCGTCCGCGCGGTTGTACGTGACAATGACCACAGACACTTGTATGGACGACTCGCCCATCAGAGGATTCCCTTCGTCGATGGCACTCCGGTCGCTTCAGGATCGATAGCACAGGCCTGAGCCAACGAGCGCGCCACGGCCTTGAAGCACGCTTCGATCGAGTGGTGCGCGTTGCCGCTTCGCAACAGGTCGACGTGAAGATTCAGCCGCCCGCTGCGCGCCAGCGCTTCGAAGAACTCCCACGCAAGCTCGACGTCGAACTCGCCGACCTGATCGGCCGCCACCTCGGCATCGATGACGCAGCAGGTTCGTCCCGAGAGATCGACCACCGCACGTGCGAGGCACTCGTCCATGGGGACGTACGCCAGCCCGTACCGCGCGATGCCCGACTTGTCTCCGAGCGCGCCGCCGAGCGCCTGACCGAGGCAAATGCCGATGTCTTCGACCGTGTGGTGACCGTCAACGTGCAAATCGCCGGTGCAGCGGACGTCGAGAGACATTCGTCCGTGCCGGGCGAAAAGCGCGAGCATGTGGTCGAAGAAGCCCACCCCTGTCCGTCCCGTGAGCGACGCCGGGCCGTCCAGGTCGATTGTGAGGGATATGTCCGTTTCGCCCGTCGTCCGCTCTATGGTGGCGGATCTGGCGCGTTTCTCATCACTCATTGCCGGCTCCAGTCAGTTCCTGCATCGCCGTCAGGAATCGGTCGTTCTCATCGGGCGTGCCGATGCTCACCCTGAGGGCGCGTTCGAGCATCGGGTACGCACTTACGTTCCGGATGAGGACACCTCGGTCGCAAAGCCACTCGAAGACTTCCCCAGGCGATTGCGACGCCTCGAACAGTACAAAGTTCGCTGTCGAAATGTACGCCCGTATGCCGGGCATCGCCCGCAACGCTTCGTACACCCGGTCGCGCTCGCCGATCAGAGTCGCGACCACGGCCTCGAAGCGGCTCCAATTGCGCACGACGACCGATGCGGCGGCGATTGAGAGGAAGTTGACGTTGTACGGCAACTTGGCCTTCGCAATCTCTTCGGCAAGTTCGGGCGCGCACGCGGCGTACCCTATGCGCAGCCCGGCCAGCGAGCCGGCCTTCGAGAACGTCCTGAGGACCGCAAGGCGCGGATACTCGGCGAGCAACGGGATCGCCGAGGCGCCGCCGAACTCCACGTACGCCTGGTCCGCCACCACGATCCCCGGAGACGCCTCGCAGATCGTCCGCCAATCGTCCAACGAGAGAGCGCTACCCGTCGGGTTGTTCGGCGAGCAGAGGACGACGACCGCCGGTGCCTCGCGCCGGATCGTCGCGACCAATTCGGGCACGTCGAACGTCAGGTCGTCGGGCCTGAGCCGCGTCTCAATGACTTCGGCGCCGTTGACGCGGCCGAGGAGTCTATAGAGCGTGAACGTCGGCTGGCATATCAGCACCTTCACGCCGGGCGCACACGTTACGGACATGATCGCTTGTATCAGCTCGTTCGATCCGTTGCCCGCGAGCATCCCCTCGCGAACCCATCCGACGTGGCCCGCCAAGAGCGACAGGAACTCATCGGGGACGAACTCCGGATAGCGCCCCCACGGACGATCCATCGCATATCGGCACACCTCCTGCTTGAGGTCGTCCGGGATCTCGTACGGGTTCTCGTTCTGGTTGAGCTTGACAGGCGCCTCGACGTGCGGGAGAGTGTAGGCCCTTATCCGCCGCACGGCCGGCTTTATCGGATCGAATGACGACACTGGTTCCTTCCCGACTCCTGTCCGTACATGGGCGCAAAGCCACTGGCGCGGTCGGAGCCAAGTTGCAGGGCGCGTGGCGCTGCGCGTCTAATCGGGCGCTACGACGCCCTTGACGAGGATAAGGTTTGCGTAGATCGCCGTCTCGCCCGTCATGACAACGGCGAACGCGTTCTCCTTCGTGAAATCGTAGAATGCGAAGCGTTCGACCTCGACAAGCTCGACCGGTCGCCCCTCGCTCTCTTCGAGTTCGGTGCGGTACTTCGACCAGATCGGCGGCTCCGGATCGCCCTCGGGCACGGCCATCACGAATGCCGACTCGTCGGCCGTGTCGACCGGCATGAGCTTGAGCAGGTCTCGCAGCAGGTCCGGAACGCCCATGCCATCGACGCGGACGACGTAGTCCGCTCCCTGGTTCTCGCCCGGGAAGTTACCATCGGCGATAACGATGTGGTCGCCATGGCCCATCCGGGCCAGCACTTCGAGTAGCTCCGGCGAGATGCTCATCGGGACACCCTTGAGTGCAGACATTGCGCAAATCTCCTCTCAAACGTTGCAGTGAGCCGACACGTCGTCGTCGGCGTCGCGCTGTTCCGCATATCGTCGGCCCGACGAGGCGGCCCTTGCTGTCGGCAGTAAAAATCCACACGTTCTTTGCGACGCTGAACGCTCCTAAAGATAGGCTCAACGGCCACGCGGATTCAACCGGTGCGGAGCCAGTACCGGGATATGAGGACATCATGCTATTGCTGACATTGATCGTGTTGTGGGCGGCGCTTGTGGCGCTTGTGGCGCTGCATCGAGAGCTTTCCGTGGCGTGGCGCGCCTCGATCGTCGCCCTGTTGCTTGCGTACGGTGCGGGCATGACCGCGACGTTGGCGACGAGCTATGCTGAGAATCGCGACGTGCTTGCCGGCTTCGACGAGCGCAGGTCCATCGCCGATGCGCGTCTGCAGCGCATTCTCGATGACGGCCCCGATTCACTCGCCGACGCGCGCCTCGTCCTCGCTGCGAAGCGGCTACAGCAGACGGTCGACCGTGCCGCCGCGGCGTATGGTCCGGGATCGTGGCTCGTCGGGTGGCGATATGGGATGTTCCCCGCGTTCGATGGCAAGGTTGCCGCCCGAAACATAATGACGCTCGTGGATATTCCGCCGCTCCTCGTCTGGGGAGAGGCGGCCAGCGACCGCAACTTCGACGATCTGAGAACGTGCGTCGATCATCACGGACGCAAGTTCCCGTTCGGCATGAGTGCCACCATCGGGTACATCGATCGACTCAGAGGGGTGGATCAGCTGATGCGACATGGGGCCATACGGCTGATCGACAGTGTCAACGTTGCCGGCGACCGCCTCGACGACCCCCGCAGCAAGATCACCACTCTCGTGGGCATACCCCATCGCGTCATCGCCACGCAAGCGAAGATGGAGGCGCTTATGCGGTTTGGCTGCAACGAGTTCGACGAGTACAAAATCCTCACGGTTGCCAAGTCGAGCGTGCTTCCGAGGGAACAGATCGGCCAATGGCGAGAGTACAGTCCCCTCTTCATGGACGCCGAGTACATATTCCCCGTGTTCATCGGCGTGAACGATGTTGAGGCGCGATGGATGGGCACCCCTCCACGACCCGTACTCGGCTCGATCGATGCAATCTTCGCGCTTGAATGCGAGACAGTCGGCGATTGGTCTGACGGTCAGGACGCTTGGACCGATCCTGAATCGGGAAAGTCGGGGGTCGTCCACTACGTCGACGCGAGGGCATACGAGTTCTGCAAGCCGGGGCTCGTCCTCACCAAATGGGAACAAGAGCCGGACATGAGAATGCGGGACAATCCGAGGGCTGTCGGCAGCGGGTACAACGGCCTGCCGGCCGTGCCCGTGATCGAGGCGCAGATGTTCCCGCGCGGAAGAACCGGGCCCGGCGGGTGAAAGACGCGGCGCACGGCCTGAGCGTCCACGCGACTAGCATTCGCGTGCGTCTGAAAGAGGTCGCGTTCGATCACGTCTACTTCGGGACGGTCTTCACCTGGTTCGAAGTCGGCAGATCGGGTATCTGCCGAGCCGCCGGCGCTCCTTACGGACGGCTCGTCGATGCCGGCCTCGGCTCGTTCGTGACGTCGGCATCCGCGAAGTACAGGAGACCGATCCCTCCCGCCGGTACCGTGCGCCTGGAGTGCCGACTCACCGACATGGGCAGATCGCGGTTCGCATTCGCCTACACCGTGTCCGACGAGTCCGAGCACCCCTACGTTACTGGCCGCACCGAGCATGCGATGGCCGACCACTCGGGGCGCATTCGCCGGATACCGGACGATTTCCGTGCCGCATTCACGGCGACCGGAGAAGCGCGTGCCCCTGTGGCGCGCCAATCCGATTGGACGGCCACAGGCTGGGAACACGGTCTCAGAGTGCGATTCGAGGAGACGGATGCGTTCGGCGTGGCATACTACGGGAACTACATCGCCTGGATGGAGGCCGCATGGAGCGCGCACCTCGCGGGCGGCCCTTGGGACATAGCGGAGAACGCGCTTCGCGGCAGAACTTTCAGCGTGATCGACGCCGAATGCCGATATCTCTCTCCTGCGCGGTACGACGACGAAGTGGTCGTGGGAGTCCGCGCCGAACTGGTCGGCCGGACCAAGATCCAACTGGACTACCGCATGTCGCACCGAGGCTCCGACCAGTTGCTCGCCACGGGCCGCACGGTGCACGTCGCGGCCGCCGACGGGGCCGTCATGCGAGCACCGGACGACCTCGTCGACGCGCTCGGCGCCCGATCTCAGCGCTGAACCAGGGCCGCCGATTCGCCGGACAGACGGCCTGCAGGTGCCGCGCTCGACCATGGAGGCAAACATGCTGTACGGTGTCGCAAGCAGGTGCATTACGCCCGATCGCCCCGTATATCTCTCCGGCTATGGCAGCCGAGACGAGAAGAGTGGCGGCGCCTACCAGGATCTGTTCGTGAGAGCTCTCGCGTTGGACTCGGGAGACGGCCCCGCGGTGATTGTCACGTCGGACCTGCTCTATTTCGACGACAGCGTTCTTTCGTCGGTCGAGAACGACCTCGCCAACGATCCAGGGATTGAAGCCGATCGCTTAATATTCACTGCATCGCATACTCATTGCGGCCCCGGGACGAGAACTGCGGACGTGGGCATATTCGGGACACCCGACCCGGAATACGTCGATGAGGTCCGGGGAGCGCTCGCCACCGTTGTCCGTCGGGCGCTGAGCGGCATGTCCGAGGGCGTTCTGAGGGCGTACCGTGGCGCGTGCGATATCGGCATCAACCGCAGACTGACTACTCCCGATGGCGTACAGATGCGTCCGAACCCGGCCGGGCCTGTCGATCGCGAGGTCGAGATACTCGCCATCGGATCGGACGCGAGACCTGTCGACGCGATATTGGTGGGCTTCGCCTGCCATCCGACGACAATGGGTGGGCTTCTCGTCGGGGGCGACTATCCTGGGTTCGCGCTGCGAGCTATCGAATCGGCTCACCCCGGAGCAACAGCACTCTTCGTTCAGGGCTGTTCCGGGGACGTGCGCCCCAACAACGTCGACGCTGCGGGGGCGTTCAGGTCGGGGCCGCTCGAAGTCGTCGAGAGCTTCGGCAAGCGGCTTGGCGCGTCCGTCCTGGAGGCACTCGAATCCACCGCGCGGCCAGTTGAGGGCGGGTTGCGAATCGGCAGCGAGACCGTCGATCTGCCGCTCGACCCGCACCCATCGCGCGAGGACCTTGCCGACGCGCTTGGAGATAGTTCGAGTGTCCGTCGAGAGTGGGCGAGGTCGATTCTGGATGCGTACAGCGCTGGCGCCGATCTCCCGACAAGCATCCCCGTGCACGTGCAGGCGCTGCAGATCGGCGATTCGTTGGCGCTGGTGGCGATATCCGGGGAGGTGTGCGTCGAGATCGGCCTCCGCATCAAGCGGCTGATCGGAGACCGACCTCGTTTCGTCCTGGGATACGCCAACCGAGTGCAGTGGTACATCCCATCGAGAACCGTCCGACGCGAAGGCGGGTACGAAGCCGATAGCTTCTACTACCACGGTGCGCCGTCGCCCTACGATGAAGCCGCCGAGGACATCCTCGCAGAGACGGCTGAGCGCATGCTCGGCTAGATGTGATGTGTCATGACGTTGTCCTCACCACGTGCACCGGCGAACGTACG
>CAZSJP010000118.1:0-9354 GCA_964606675.1 uncultured bacterium | reverse complement strand
TCATGGGGATCATGGGCAAGCAGGAATTCCGCAGGAGAGTGTTGATCTGTGAGTACGTGATATTGAAGACTTCCGTCGCCCGGATGCTGTCTCCTGTGGTCAACTCAACATCGATGGACTTGTCACTATTGCCCTGTACGCGTTCTGCACAGGCTCCGAGTCGCACGTCAACACCAGCCCGCCCCAGCTTAGCTTTCAGTTTCTCGCGGAGAACAACAGCATCGAACGCGAATTCCTTGACGATGAACGCATCTTCGATGAGGGCAGGGTTGAAGAGGCGACCTATTTCCGCCGGTGCCCGACGAATGGGCGCGCCTATGCGTCGCACGAAACTCTCAAACTGCCGGGCGTTCACTTTGCTGTTGTTGCGGGCGACCGCGTAGACTTTCTCGAACGACCTGTCCACGACATCTCGGTATTCGGCGACGAATCGAGGGAAATTGGCGAAGGACCGGAACGCTGTCATGATACTGCGAGGATAGTGGTACCCGTTATGCACTCGAGCCTGGTTGATGAGTGACGCGCGAGTCATGAGATCGTCCGCTTTCTCAAGCAGCACTACCTCGTCATGCCTCTCCGAGAGTTCCAGCGCGATGACGCACCCATAGAACCCTCCGCCAATCACAGCTACAGTGTCAGACATCGGATCGCCAATCCCGAGCGAATGTGATCCGCCAGTTGTGCGCGCACTGATGAAACTGGACAGATTGAGAGATGGAATGCAGACCCCCATATGATAGGGATATCCTGCCCATGGACCATATCCCTGAGTTGAGAGCGACCTCCCAACACCCGATCATTCTGTGCCGGTGCGGATCGTGGTACCGGCCAGTTCTCGATCCTGTCCGGGGCGCCCGCCGACCGCGAGAACCGGCTCGCCTCCCGCGTTCAGCGCGCCGCGGATGTGCGTGTGCTACGTAGGTTACTCTTCACGAGCCTGCGGCGGATGGGTTGTCAGACGGTGAATAGGGCGCGCGGACGTGGACCGGAGACGCGTTAGCTGCACGCTTGGACCGACAGTGCGGGTTCCTCTGCGCCAGCCCGACGCCGCCCTGCGACGCGTGTCGGCCCCGCGGCACGGTGTCCGCCCATCCGTGTTCGGCGTCGGAGCAGAAGCTGCCGGGGTCGAGAGACGGAATCGGCCCAGCGACGAGCCAGTCCGTGAGATGAGCGCACCGGGACAGCGATGATACACGAATGCCGGGGCGCGGCATGTTGCGGGCTTCTCCGGCCTGAGGTTCGGAGAGGAGCGGGTTCACAAGAGATCACCCTCACCGCACCGACCCCGGACGCAAGGCGCAAGGCGCGAACTTCCGACAGATCATACGCCCCACGATGCCGGGCTCTCGGAGATCACTCGCCGCGAAGGCCAAACCGAATGGTCTTGATCTCGTGCGGGCCGAGATTCAGCTCTATCGCGTTGTCGGCCACGGATAGCTTCACGATGGCGTCCTCGACGAGGTTCACTTCTTCAACCTCGGCCACAGCCGCGGCAAATTGGACTCTCACGTTCTCCGCGGGCACGCCTTCCGCCTCGTAGATCCGCAGCACGGTGCCGCCGTCCTCCGCCGGCTTCAGCGCGGAGACCACCACGTTCGGGTGCGATATCTCAAGGAATCGCCAGCTACTCGGCAGCGCGCCCGATGTCGGCGCCGCTGTGCGGACCAGAAGCGGATTGTTGAACTCCATACCCTCCCGGTAGATCTGCGCGTCTCGCCAGTCGCCCGCGTGCGGCATGATCGCGTAGTCGAAGCCCAGTGTCTTTCCCAATTCGAACCCTGAATCGGACGTCATGCCCGGCTCGTAACCCCCGCCGAAACCGTAGGCGACGATACTAGTGGAGCGCATGAGGGAGAGCATCATGGTCCCGTCGGCGACGTTGTTCCCGGGAAGTCCGCGATTGAGAAGAGCGACTCCCCGCGTGCCGTCGGAGTGGTCGATCCAGTTCTGCGCGGGGAATTCCACGCCGTCAGGCTGCTCGACGGCTCCGAAGGGTATCTCGTGGACGCTCTCTCCGTCCTGAATCGACGTGGGGAAGAGGGCCCGGTAGCGCACAAACTTCTCGCCGTTCAGTATTTCCGTACGCACCTCGATCCGTCGCAGGCCGGTGCACAACCTGACCTTCGTCATGAGCCGACAGGTGTCGCCCAATGGTCGTGTGATTTCGAATTCGGAGATGACACTGCCGCGCTTCGCCGTGCCTCGCTCCTCCGCGAGTTCAGTGCTGAACGTCGCGTCGCCCGCCGCCGGAGCGTGATGGCGATCGGTCATGGCGACGCGGCTGCCGGCATCGAGGGGACGGTACAGCTCCCACAGATCGCCGCGGTCCTCCTCCATGGCGATGGCGTTCCCGGCGCCGCCAAGCGCTTCCCAGCCTCCGTCCTTGACCGTCAGCCCGACGATTGCACCGCTGCCCGGTTCAATCTCCATTCGGTAGTATTCGTTTTCCAGCACCGTGTCGCTCTCCGGCTCGGAGACGAGTGCCGGCGCATCCTCGGTGCGTAGCGGCAGCAGCCGGTACGTCTGATGCCCAAGTGGGGGCACATCGCGGGCGACGAACGCGACCTTCGCGCGCAGCAGGCCGCCGCCGCCGTTCCGCTCGCACTCCAACACCTGGAACGGAACCACCTCACCGTCAGGTCCGCGGATATCCATGGCAGCGATGCCATCTTCCGTGATGCCGACATCCGCGATGGCGAGATCGCTGCGCGTCCAGCTCATGGTGTTGAACACGATGATCGGGATCCCCTCCCCCCGCGTGTCTATCCCCGATATGAAGCTGTCGAGTCTCGTTTGCACTTCCTCTGCCGCCAGCCGCCTGGCGCTGTCGAACGTGCTGACCGTGTCGTCGTAGACATGGTCCGTCATCACGCCGGACATCAGGTCGTGAGCCTGGTTGAACAACATGGGCTCCCACGCCCGCCAGAGCGTATCTCCGTCGGTTCCCAGACCCAGCCCGTCGAGCAGGACTCCGAGCTTCTCCGCCGTTGTCAGGAGGCCCTCCAGCTCTCGAACCGCTTGCTTCAGTTCGATCCGACTGCTGTAGGCGCCCTGGAAGATCGGATTCAACTCACCCGTCACCACTCGCCGTTCATTGGCACGCTCTTCGACCGCCGCTTCGTAGTCGGCCGGCACCGCGAGGCGCAGGTCGAACGGACGGTCCTCTCGTTCGTTGAATTCGGTCACCCGTGACGGCACATGCTCCTCGGGCCGGCAGACATCCGCGCCCGCGAGCCCGACTCGACCTGGAGCGCGAGCGAACGAGTCGAGGCTCTCGAAACGCTCCTCCATGAATCGGGCGAATTCCTCGGGCTCGTCCGGGGAGCCGTAGGTCAGGGCGTAGCTGTGCGGCACCCAGTACGCAGGTATCCGGGTTCCGTCGATCCCCTCCCACAGGAACTCGGCGGGCACGTCCATGTCGGGTACGCCCCGGGCGAACCAGTACGAGTTGCATCCACCCAGCTTCAGAAGCTGCGGCATCTGCGCGTGGTGGCCGAAGGTGTCCAACTGCCACCCTGTGGTGACTTCCACCCCAAGCTCCCGGCGGAAATACCGCTTGCCGTAGAGCATCTGCCGGACATACGACTCGCCGCCCGGCATGTTGACGTCGGCCATGGTGTCGGTGCCCCCGACGATGGCCAGCCTTCCCTCCGCGACGAAGGCGCGGAACGCATCCGCCTCCTCGGGATATCGCCGCAGGAATGGCTCGACGTAGCAGACCTGGTCGAGGGTGAAGCGGTAGCCGGGGTGCATCTTCAGCAGTCGCAACGCGCGGAGGATGTTAGGCAGCCCCATCTCCAGATACTCTTCACGCGTTTTGAATACGGCCCCTTCCCAGTGCGTGTGGGGAATGAAGTAGAAGATGTCCTGGGGATGGTCTGTACTGCTGCGCATCGAATTCATCCTCTCGCGCGAATCAGATCGCGCATCTCGATCGGGACCTACCCACCGGCCTCTGGCTGCGTTCGTCTCTCGCAGCGCTGCATCCCAGCGCATCCGTGCTCGGAACACCATGGTGCGTCAGGGGAACGACGGCGTTCCGCTCCATTCCCGCCGCTGGGTCCGCCGAGGCGGCTTGCCCCCTCACCGCCGAGATGCTTATTCATCGCCGTGGCTATGAAGAGGAGTGCCTGACGCATGACATCGAAAGAACGATTCCTGTCGGCGATGCGCAACGACGTGCCCGATCGTGTGCCCGTCGCGCCGGATATCTCGACCTACATCCCGCTGAAGAGTTCGGGGCTGCCGTTCTGGGACATCTGCTTCAACGGCGCCATACCGCACTGGAAGCTCTATCTGGACGAGGCCGACCGCTACGGACTGGATGCATGGGTCGCTCCCGTGATGGGAATGCCATTCGTCCACGGCGAGACACAGGCTCAATCTCACGTCGGACTTGAGTATGACCGTGAGCGAGACTCGATGGCCCGATCTGTCCGGACGAGTACCCCCGACGGAGAGCTGCACGAGCGGGCCGTCTGCTTCAGGGCGGAGCCGCCGTTTGCCGTCGGGAAACCGGTGAAGGAACTTGCCGCCGACTTGCCGAAGCTCAGGTGGACCCGACCCATGCCGGTCGGTGTGAACCATGACGCGCTTGCCGAACTGAAGCAGGCCTGCGCGGCGAGCGACCATGCGTTCGGCGTCACGATCGCGTATCCCGGCTTCCAGAACTGGAGCGTCTACGTCCAGGGAGGCGTTGAGGCTCTGACGTTCGCGGAGATGGACTCGCCGGCGATTCTGGAAGAGTGGCATGAGTGGGACCTCGAACGTGGCACCAGGGAGATGAAGCTGGCGCTGGAGGCCGGCGTGGACTACATCCTGTTCGGCGGCTCGGGCACCATCACGATGGCCTCGCCGAGCCTCGCGCGCAAGTACGCGGTTCCGTCGCTGACAAGGTTCTCCCGCATGGCCCGAGACGCCGGCGTTCCGACCATGTTGCACAGTTGTGGCAAGAGCCGCATCCTGGCGGAGCTGCTGAAGGATGATACCGATGTCGGAATGCTGAACCCGCTGGAACCACCTCCCATGGGCGATGTAGATCTAGCGGAGCTGAAGCAGGCTCACGGGCGGAGATTCGCCTTCATGGGCAATCTGCACACGACGGACCTCATGCTCATTGGTTCGCCCGACGAGGTCCGCCAGCAGTCGCTGGAAGTGATGCGCGTTGCCGGCCGGGGAGGCGGCTTCGTGCTTTCCACCGGGGATCAGTGCGGCCGGGAGACGCCCGACGAGAACATCTTCGCCATGGTCCACGCAGCGGAAACGTTCGGTCGCTACGATCGGGCGACTGGGACGCTGCCGGATATCCCAGCCACAGTCTGACCCGCACAGGAGCGATGCGCAACCATGAAGAAGGTATACGACCTCGCTGAACTCGATTGGACGCTCTCCGGGCACACGCCCCACCTGTGGAACCTCGACAAGACGCGGGGATCTGTTGACGTCAAGCCCCTCCCCGCTGTTGTTCCGGGATCGGTGCAGGGGGCTCTGCGAGAGGCCGGCATCATCCCCGACTGGAATGTCGGCCTGGACGCCCGTCTCTGCGAGTGGGTGGAGCATCGCCACTGGATCTATCGTGCCGCGATTCCGGACGACTGGCTTGATCCCACGAAGAAGTTCCGCCTGCATTGCAGCGGGCTCGACTATTCAGGCTGGATACTCGTCAACGATCGCGAGGTGTCGGCCTTCACGGGCACCCACGTTCCCCACGAGTTCGATCTGACCCCGTTCCTGAATCCCACCGACAACGTCCTGGAGATCGTCTTCGATCTGCCGCCGAACTGGCTCGGCCAATTCGGCTACACGTCGCGGATGACCGAGTGGAAGACTCGCTTCAACTACACGTGGGACTGGGTGCTCCGGCTCGTGCAGATCGGTATCTGGGACTCCATCTCCCTTGTAGCCACCGATGGGGACGAGATCGAGGCACTTCGTTGCACGGCGGACGCCAACCTCGCGAACGGCACCGGCTATCTCGCTCTGCGCGGAGAAGTCGCTGGCGATGCAGCAGCTATGGTACGACTGAGCCTGTCGAGCGACGCGTCGTCGGCGGCCGACTTCGACGTGTCCGAGTTCAGGCAGGGCGTCGCTTGGTCTGATCTTGATGTCGACCTCTGGTGGCCCAATCTGGAGGGCGAGCAGCCGCTCTACGAACTGACGTGCCAACTCCTTGACGCGGACGGCGTTGAGCTGGATCGGGTCACACGCCGGGTGGGTTTCAAGAACGTCGTCTGGGAACAGTGCGAAGGTGCGCCGGAAGGTGCCGATCCGTGGATCTGCGTGGTGAATGGCCGCCGGACATTCCTCCAGGCGTGAACTTCGCGCCCATCCGGCCCAACTTTGCCGATCTAACGAATGATGACTATGCGACCAGGCTCGAACTCTATCGCGATCTCGGCTGCAACATGATGCGCATCAACGCGTGCGGATTCCTTGAGCGCACGATGTTCTACGATCTGTGCGACGAACTCGGGATCATGGTCTGGCAGGAGTTCCCACTGACATCGTCCGGTATCGAGAACTGGCCGCCGGAGGATGACGCCAGTATCGCCGCAGTAGTTGAGATCGCCGAGTCGTTCATCGAGCGGCGCCGGCACCACGTGTCCCTCATCATGTGGTCCGGCGGGAACGAACAGCAGGGCGATCTGGACGGCAGCAGGATAGGCGTCGGCAAGCCCTGCGATCTCTCCCATCCGATGCTCCGACGGCTGGGAGAAGTCGTCGCGGAACAGGATCCGAGCCGTCGCTACATACCCACTTCGCCGTGCGGGCCGCGCGTCTCGGCGAACCCGGCTGAGTTCGGCAAGGGGCTGCACTGGAACGTACACGGGCCGTACAACATGGGAGGAACCGCGGAGAGCCGCGAGTACTGGTCCAGCGACGACGCCCTGTTCAGGGCGGAGATGTGCTGTCCGGGCGCCAATCCCGTGGAGATCATCCGGCAATACAAGGGCGACTATCCGGAATTTCCCCCGACCGCGGAGGGCGACTACTGGGACCACCCCACGGCGTGGTGGCTGGACTGGCCGCTGCTCGTGGAGATGCATGGGCGGGAGCCCGCCGATCTGGAGGAGTACGTCGAGTGGAGCCAGGAACATCAGGCGCAGACGCTGGCGCTCGGCGTGCGAAGCTGCAAGGAGCGCTTCCCACGGTGCGGCGGCGTGCTGCTGTGGGGATCGCACGACACAGCCTCCATACCGGCCAACACCAGCATCATCGATTTCCACGGCAATCCGAAGCCGGCGGCGCTGGCTCTGAAGGAAGTGTGGCGGAGTGGCGCTGCTGACCCCGCCGAGCGAGGGAGCGAAACATGAGAGTCTGCGTCGTAGGTGGCACCGGGAACATCAGCACGAGCGTGGTCCGGGTGCTGATGGAACGCGGTCACGAGGTCACGTGCTTCAACAGGGGACGCTCCGGCAAGCAACCGAAGGGTGCCCGGCTTGTCACAGGCGATCGGAAGGACCGCGAGACGTTCGAGCGGTCGATGCAGAACGAATCGTTCGACGCGGCGATCGACATGATCTGCTTCGACCGTGACGACGCGGAGAGCGACATGCGCGCGTTCCGTGGTGTGTCGCACTTCATCCAGGTCTCGACCGTCTGCACCTACGGCCTCGCCTACGACTGGCTGCCGGTCACCGAGGATCACCCGTTGCGCCCGGTCACCGACTACGGTCGGAAGAAGGTCGAAGCGGACGGCGCGTTCCTTGAGGCGCATCGGAGCGAGGGGTTCCCGGCTACAGTTCTGAAGCCGTCGACCACGTACGGACCGCGGATGGGGTTGCTCAGGCAGATCGCGTGGGACTTCGGCTGGCTGGATCGGGTCCTCGACGGTCGCCCCATCCTGATTCACGGCGACGGCCACGCCATCCACCAGTTCCTGCACGTCGATGACGCCGCAATCGCGTTCGGGCATGTCCTCGGTCGGGAGAAGTGCGTCGGAGAGACATACAATCTGGTTGCTCGCGGATACACGAACTGGCGACGGTACCATGGGGCGGTGATGTCGGTACTGGGCCGCACGGTCGAGATGGTCGGCGTCACGCTGGACGACCTCGACGCCTTCGACGTACCGAATCGGGATATCTGCCGCGAGATATTCGCCCACAACTGCTACTACGGTGCGGAGAAGCTGCTCCGAGACGTGCCGGAGTTCATCCCGCGCGTCTCTCTCGAAGAGGGCATCCGCGGCGTGTACGAGTCGATGAAGACGTCGGACCGGACACCTCGCTCGGAGCCGGGCGGCTGGGAAGACACGATCGTGAACGCGGTGCTGGACATGCGTCGATTGGGTGGGTGATGGGGTGATTGTTCCCTTGCCCCTCGGTTAGAGGTGATGTATCGTCCTTGCCATCTCAGAACTGAACTGACATTCAATTCAATCGATCAGATTGGTCACAGAAACCGCTGCCACCCTGACGTCAGGAGCCTGACTGATGTGCCGACTACGACGACTCGATTCCTGGATTGGACGCTGGTGCATTCTGAGCATGTGGCTCGCACTGTCAGGCACGGCGACGACGGCTGTGGCGGACGCTACGTGCGAATCCGACGTGATGGTCTACCATGACTACAGAGACCATCAGGTACGCGTCTTCGTCCAGAAAGATGTGGCGCTGGGCAATTTCTGCTGCATGTACTGGATCATCTAAAGCTACAATGCAGACACGCTCAAAATCAGGTTCCAGCGTGAGTATACGGGTGATGACGGGGTCAGCAAGGTGACCTGGTCCGACGAGTTCCCGCTGAACCCGGGTCAGCGGAGGAGAGAGAGCGCGTTGATGACCTATTACGAACTCACGGAATGCCCGTGGACAAACGATGAGCGAAGTAATCGGATCATCGTAGGTTGGCAAATCCTCGATTTCCGTGTCAGGAACATCTCGGAGGAACGGCGAATACGTGTAGCCGAGGTAGCCCGCCGACAGGCGGAGGCGATACGGCAACGAGAGGAAGCAGCACGGCAGCGGGAAGAAGCAGCGCGGCAGCGGGAAGAAGAGCGACGTGAGCGTGAGGAGCAACGACGTCTGGCTGAAGAAGAGCGCCGGCAGGAACAGGACCGGGAGGCTGAGGCAGCACGACAGGCTGCCGAAGAGCAGGAGGCTACGGTAGAGGAGAATCCCGAGAGCCAGCGGGAGGAAGCCGAGCGTCAACGTGTCTGGTCCGAGCAACTGGCAGAGGCCGAGATACAGCGGCAGGAGGCGGCACGGAGGAATGAACAGGCGATGCAGGAGGCTTTTCTGGGGCTTTATTCGGCCTTGCATGAGGCAGCGGTGGAGTCCGACAGGAAGGCAGCTGAGCGAAAGAGATACGCTGTTGTCCGTCAAGTGCGGCGAGCCCATGCCGGGTCGAACG
>CAZSJP010000117.1:0-9356 GCA_964606675.1 uncultured bacterium | reverse complement strand
TACGTTCGCCGGTGCACGTGGTGAGGACAACGTCATGACACATCACAGCTAGGTCACAGGGGACGACTCGCGATCAACCTCATGCAACATGGCACTATAGTCGGCGAAAATGGTGACGAGGACCGGGCCATGGAGCTGTTCAGAGAATCGGAGTGTATCCTCCGAGACGTGGGCGACAGGGCCGATCTGGCGATCCTCCTATGCAACTATGGAAAGCTCCTTTCTGAGTACGGCGACGAGAGGAGGGCCATGGAACTACTCAAAGAGTCGGAAGCGATCTACCGTGAATTCGGGGACAAGGGCGGCTTGTCTGGATGCCTGCAAAATCAGGCGAGTTGTCTGATGCGTCATGTGAACGGGCCGAGTACTTTCGAGGCAGCGATGGCCATATTCAAGGAGCAAGAACAGCTGAGTCGCGAGGTTGGAGATAGGAAGGGACTTGCAGACTCGCTGAACGCCCAATGGAATCTCGTCTCGGATCGTGGAGATGGAAGAGGACCAATGGAATTGCTCAAGGAATCAGGGCAGCTCTATCGCGAACTCAAAGACACCGGACCTCTAGCTGATACCCTTGTTCATCAAGCAGTTGTCCTTTTTGAGAGCGACGATCTGGATGGAGCGTTGCGGCTGTTCGTAGAAGCGGCGGCGTTCTATCGAGAATTGGGCGCCGATCAGCAATTGTCTAGCTGCAAAGCCTACCAGGCGAGTATTCTGCGCAGACGGGCGGACGTCCTACATGAGAATGACGATCTCGAGGGAGCGATGAAGGCGCTCATAGAAGCAGAGCAACTCCACCGAGAGTTGGGCGACAAGGAGAATACAGCCAGTATTGTGCATAATATCGTGGCAATCCTACGCAGGCAAGCGGAATCCCGAAGCGTGGCTGGGGATTCCGACAAGGCGATGGAATTGTGGGGCAAACTCGAGGAGCGGTACCGCGAGTTGGGCGACAAGCAGGGCCTCTCTGATTGCCTAGCGAAGCAGGCGAATATCCTCAGGGACCGCGGCGATCTGAATGCGTCGTTGAGAGTGATCACGGAAGACGAACGCCTGTGCCGGGAGTTGGATAATCAGCCCACGTTGGCCGCTGCTCTCCACAATAAGGGTGTGGTACTCGCTCGTCGCGGCGAGAGAGAAGCGGCTATGGGCGCATTCAAGGAAGCAGAACCACTGCTTCGTAAGTTGGGACACAAACCGGCTTTGGCTGATTGCCTCACCAACCTGGCGATGTGCCTTCGCGAGGAATCTAGGTTACGGGCGAAGGAGGGCGACCGAGAGGGGGCGTTGGCGAATATGGGTGAAGCTGAGCAATTCTACCGCGAAACAGGCGATGAAGAGAATCTGGCGAACACTCTGATTGACCGCGGCGTTGTTCTCGCGCAGATTGGCGACAGGACAACGGCGATACGACTGTATCGGGAAGCGGAGCGCATACACCGCGAGTTGGGAAACATGACCGGTCTAGCACTCAGTCAGGGAAATCTGGCGATTGAACTCAACAAAGAGGCAGCTGCCGCCTACAAGACTGGCAACTTGGACGGGGCATCAGGGTTGTATGAGGAAGAAGAACAGTTGCGTCGTAAGTTGGGCAAGAAGGAACCATTGATGGCCTGTCTTAGCAATCAATGCGTACTTCTGAGAGAGCGGATGAAAGAGGTCTTGTCCGTAGATCCCGATCCAGATAGGGTGATGATTCTGGCGAAGAAGGAGGAGCATCTCCTTCGCGAGTTGGGTGATGAAGAAGATCTGAGGAGAAACCTCGGTATGCAGGATGCGATTCGGAAACACCAATCGTAGACTTGGGTAAGGGAGCGGCTAGTGGTGTTGTCTCACTAGATTGTCCACACGGGGTCTTTGAACGATGCCATTGGTGGCCGAATACCGTGGCCTGACCTGCCCCCGCTGATCGTCCGAATTCGCAAGCTCGCCCAGAACGGCTGAGGATGCGATGGTGTAGTCCGTCTTGATGCGTTGGGTGCTGGTGGCCTGTACCCCGGGAACTGTGTGGAAGGATGGTGAGTCTGAAGACTCCCTCCTGCTCAACCCACCATCTGCCCTGAAACGCCGTGCGAGCCCCCAGAACGGCCGCCGGGTTGGAGCGAGGGGTTTGTGATGCCCTATGGTCACTCAACGGCCGCTACGGGCCCGAATGCCGTCCCTGCCCCCTCGACCTGACATGTCCCAACCAATGCCCCAGTGTGTCCCAGACTCTGGGACAGCATAAAGTCACTATAATAACACTCTTACCTGTCGGTGTCCCACCTGTCCCACTCTTCCAGAGAGCAGATACACTCCTAGTACGCGCGCTACGTATCCACGCCATGAGTAGTGAGTGAGTTATGTAGTTGTGTGGAAAGTGGGACAAGTGGGACGGTAGTGTGTAAAGTGTTGAACGTCAATGTATTACTCTGTCCCAGTTGGCAGATGGGTATTGGGACACCTGGGCCGGCAGTGCGATTAAGTTGGTTCTTTTGAACGATTTATGCCCGCCAACACTGTGGGACGAGAGATGGAAGGCTCGTCTTCCTACACAAGCCCATGGATCATCGTGCGCCCGTCAGACAGAGTACACGCGGGCATCGGGCGGTCGGCGAAATGGGGGCATCGGGATCGAACGGGGGTGGCATGGTGCGAGAGTCTGCACCGCGACTCCTGCGAGCAAGAGCACCTTCATCTCCGCAATCGCGGCGTAACGATCCACTGCCGTGCTGCGCGCGGAAGACGTGAGGAGAGCCTACCGAGCTCTCCCCATCACCGTATCCATCACGTCCGCCGCTGCCTTGTCCTCCCCTCCGACGACATGGCTGTACACGTCCAGCGTGATCGACACCTTGCTGTGCCCTAGACGTGCCGAGACGGCGGGCAGAGGTATGCCTTTCGCGATCAGAACCGATGCACTCAAGTGTCGCAATCCGTGTGGTGTGACAGGAGGCAGCGACAGTCGCTTGCAGACTCTCGCCATGCTATGTGCCACGACTGCTCTGTGGATCGGATCGCCCCGTTGGTTCGTGAAGACCAGACCTAGGTCCGGCCAGTCTGCCCCGCTGGCCAATCGCCATTCGGCCTGCTGTGCCGATTGCTTCTTCATAGCTCGCACAACGAGTGTAGGCAGCGCGATCTGTCGTCTGCCCGCGTCGGTTTTGGGCGCCCCGATATCCCACTCGCCGTTGATGCGATGCAAAGTGCGCCGTATCTGGATCGTATCGCACTCGACATCGCTCCAGTCCAGCGCCAGCGCTTCTCCGAGTCGACAACCTGTCCCGAGCAATGTCATGCATAGTGGCCAGAGCCAGTGGTCTTGCGCTCCATCGATGAATGTCGCGGTCTGCTCTTGATCCCACACGTCCTTCCGCTGCGCATTGTAGGTCGGTTGTACAACACGGTCGCAAGGGTTCTCCGGCAGCCAGCGCCACAGCACGGCCAGCTTGAACGCGCGATGGAGGATGGCGTGGACCCGTGACGGTATGCGGGCTAGGCCGAGGCGTTCCAGATCGGCGTACAGATTCTGGACGTGGAATGGGCCGATGCGACTGAGCCGAATCCGACCGATTGCCGGTCTGACGTGCAACCTACAGATCACAGCATAGTGGTCCAGCGTCGTTGGCTTCAGTCCTGAAGTGCCAGAATCCAGCCATGCGTCAAGCAGGTCATCGACGGTCTTTGCGCTAGGCGTCGATAGTCCGCCATTCTTGACAGAGTCGGACCGCAATGCGTCGATCTTCCTCGCGACTTCCCCTTTGGTCTTGCCGTAGACGGTGCGCCTCACGCCATTCAGTTGCAGCGCTCCTTGGTACCGACCATCTCTGCGCCGTGATATGCTTCCGGTGTTGTTCGCTCGTCTGGACATCTCCCTCTCCTGTGGTCTGGAGAAGTCTCGACGAATGCTGTCAAACTGCTGTCAGGGGGTGTTCAATGCCCTTCTGATGGGCCTTCCTGGGAGAGCACTTGTCTGGCAGACAAGAGGTCACGGGTTCGAACCCCGTCAGCTCCACCAACGATACAGAAGGCCGCTGGATCACCGTCCGGCGGCCTTTCTTCTGTACCGGTGCCGGATCTGCTGACGCAGCGGACTTGCGCCGGCTCCGATGCTGATGGCGACTCGGGCGTAGGTGTGGCTGGGATGCTTCGACTCACCGCCACTCGTGATCCGGGTCAGGAACGAACGTGATGCCGCCACTCGGTGTGCCACCAACGCCTTTCACAACCAGCCACCCGCCCGGTATGTGGGCGCGAAATATCCAGCCGGGATTCCAGTGCGAGATGGCGGTGTCTTGCTCCACCTCATACCATGCCAACGTCACCGAGGCCCGTGCAAAACCTGCTGCCCCTGTCTTCTCCGGTGCGATCATCACACCGATGCCAATCGAGATGGCTACCGTCAGTGCCCAGATCGCCGTCAAGTGCGAACGCTTCATGCCTCCACTCTCCGATTGACTCGCCTGTGGTTCGTCTGCCTCATTGATACTGCGCGGATCGCCGCAACCCAACATGCCGGGCTTGCAGCGACCCGGCTTTGTGCCGACTATCGCAGACAGACACATCCACACGCTCAGGGAGGCAGGCATGAAGACGTTTGCGTACGGGGCACTCGGAATGTTCGTGGCGATGTTGGCGGTCGGGCTAGCGTTTCAGCTCGGCATGGCAGTTGAGCGAAGATCAGCGGCGGATGAAGTAGTGCAGGAACAGCCGCCATACGTCACGACTCACGACGGGCGATTCGCATTCGTGGCGAGCCAAACCAGTGACCTTCTGTGGCGAATCAACAGGACTACGGGAGGGACGGAACGGATCCATGCCATGGACATGAACAGTATCCCTGCTACTCTCGTGACGCCCGAAGGATGGGAATACACGGGGGATAGGCGCTCCTACTATAGCGGCTATCGCTACCGTCGCCATCAGTGGTCTTGGCGCTGCCTACCCCGACAGCACGTCCCCGGCAGCACGACCGTAGCACATGCGCCGCAGGAGGCGGCTAGCGTCTACCGCTGCCCAACTGCGGCGATTACGTAGCTGGAAGACTGCTCGCACACGAGGTCCTCGAAGCTGAGGTACGCCGCCTGGCCTGTCGTCGAGATCGATGAAGGGATGCGCCGGCCATCCGTGGCGGCGCTCCACGTCGCGCCGCAGTTGGGAAGCAGAACTCGGAACAGCGCGAGGCCACGAAAGTCAGTGTCCAAGGCAAGCGCGATTCGGTTCTGATCCACGGCAACGTCCATCGCGACCTCGTACATGCCCAGGCGGCACTCGATACACCCTGAGTGCCGGACCGACGGGCGGATGTCGAGCGCATGGTGCGGGCAGTCCGGTTCGAGCCCGAACAGGCCCTCCACGACCGCGCGCTGAAAAGGCGCCGCGCTGAAACCGTACTGAAACGCGCCAAGCTTCCCGGCCTCGGCGTCGGCCTCGTGGTATTCGGAAAAGCCCTGGTCCCTGATAACCGCCCGGGCCACGTTCCGGAGAACGGTTTGTGCCAGATCGGGGTAGCCTATCCCGAACAGAGCCGACGCGTATCTGCAGCCCGCCATGGGCCATACGTCGCCGTTCCAGTAGCGATGAGGATACATCAGCGATGGCCAGCCGTAGCCCTCGGGATAGGGTGGGTACGCCGACAGGCCGTGCATCCCTAGTTGTGGAATGTCATGACGTTGTCACCACCCAAGCTGAGGAAGTTGATGATGGACACGCGGTTGAGACGACAGCGCCAAGAGTTCCGGCAGTGTGCGTCCCCAGGCTGTTGTGTGGGGTGCGTTCTACGACTGCATGCCGTACGTTCGCCGGTGCACGTGGTGAGGACAACGTCATGACACATCACACCTAGTCCTGCATGCGCTTCCTCCAGCGAATCGATGAGCCGCCCGGTTCTCTCGGGGCCGGGTATGCCCCAGAAGAGCAGCTGCATGTTCTGCTCGCACAGGAATCGATCGTCTTCGGCGATACCGTATGCACCGGATGTCGGGTCGGTCGTCGGACCGGCAAAGAACTTCGCGCGGTAGGCCGCCGACCCATCGTCCCAAAGATGCGTCTCGATGGCGTTCCGCACGGCATCGGCCAGATCGCGGTATTCGAGCGCATCGTCGTCCTCGCCGATGGCGGCGGCAAGCTCGGAGAGTTGCCGGAATAGCTCCACACACGCGCCATTCTCTCGCGGCGCGGCTACCGCTTCGGGGACGGCGTGCAGAATCGAGCAATCGCCCAGCCCGTAGACGGAACGAAACAGATGCGTCTTCGAATCGAGCCTGCTCTTCCTGAATCGGCCGAGACCGCGCATGGCCGGATAGAACTCGCGCACTCGTCGAGCATCGCCATAGACGCGCCAGTACCGATGGATCGCGAATACGAACATGGCGTTGGCGACCACTTCGTCCCGATGATTCAGGCGCGGTCTGTGCGCGAGATCGAAGTAGCCGCCGTAGTCGAGCACGTAGTCGTGTGCGCCCTCGACGTACTTCGCGATGGGTATATTCCCGACGAACTCGCCCTGCCGTTCCTGTAGCGCGGCGAAGAACGGGATCACCCCCGCAGCGCCATCGTCATGGGAGAACAGATAGTCGTGGCAGTCGCTCGGCGGGTGCCAATACACCATGCCGTCGATGAACGGCCACACGGCGTCGGTGAGCCAAACGCCTGTCGCGTATCCACCGGCGGCGGAGGGTCCGATGCCCCGGCATCCGAGGCGATCGGCTCCCATGCCGGCGCGTATGTCGCGTGTCGCCAGCGCGAATGCGGCGTCGATGTCCGGCTCGTAGCGGATACCGGTGTCATGGCTCATGGTGCCTCCTCGTGCCAAGTACGTCGTTCCGTCGTCCGAGCGGATGGTGTCCGATGCGGCCGAGTAGTTAGCTTAACCGCACGACGTCGGTGTCCCCACAGCCAGGAGGATGATCCCATGCGCGTTTTGTTGACCGGAGCGGCCGGGTTCGTCGGCCGCGTTGCGCTGGATTTGCTCGCCGAGCGACACGAGGTGACAGCCTTCGACGTACGAGCCGTCGAGGGACGAGACGACGCGGTACAAGGCGACGTGCTTGATTACGAGGCGGTTGCTGCAGCCATGGAGGGCCAGGACGCCGTCGTCAACACGATCATGGCGCATGTCGGCACCTACGGTGACACCGACCCCGGATTCACCGTGAACGTCAGCGGCATGTACAACATGCTCGAAGCCGCTCGCGTTCACGGGATCAAGCGTTTCGTTCACACGTCGAGCGGGGCAGTGCACGAGGGCTATCCGCTGCCACCCCAGACGTTCTTCACCCACAGCCTGTATCCGCTCAAGGCCTCGGGCCGCTACGCGCTGTCCAAAATACTTCAGGAGGAACTGGCGCGAAACTTCCACGAACAACACGGGATGTCGGTAGCCATCATCAGGCCATGGGGTATTATCGACTCGGACACGATGGTGACGAACGACGGCCATGCCGTCACGGGCCACCATTGGGGGACGATAGACCGGCGCGACGTGGCCTCGGCGCTTGTCTGCGCGTTGGAGGTCGAAGACGTCGGCTACGAGTGCTTCTATACGATGGCCACGCCAGGCGGATATCGAGCGACGGACGTAGCGCGGACGGAAGAGCGCCTTGGATGGAAGCCGGCGATTACGTTCGACGCGGATCTGTAGTTCGTCTGCGAAGGCGCGAGGAGGCGTTGACCTGTCCGGCGGACGCCGTATCGTACGGGTTGCCATAGCAGTCCGCTCAGCAGCGACGTCATCGCAGACCGACTCGAAGGATTCCCACCATGTCAGGACAGCCCACAAGCGACGAGATCAGGCATGCATCCGACTGGTACGAAGCTGCCTTCGGCGACGACGCGGCTGAGCTGCCGTTTTCGTTTCGCTACGCAGGTGCCGATTCGAGGTTGGCGATGGCGGCGTGGGAGCTCGACCGTCAGACGACCTCCGACGGCGACGGCCGAACTGTCGTCTCGCTGTCGTTCCGAGACCCGGCGGCCGGCCTTGTCTGCACTTGCGAGACGACGCTGTTCCACGATTTCCCCGCGGTCGAGTGGCTGCTGCGGTTCACGAACGACGGCGACCAGGACACGCCGATCATCGCAGACGTGCAAGCGCTCGACACGTCCATCCCGTTCGAGTCCGAGCCGGCAACCCTTCACGGGGCGAACGGCAGCTTGTGCCTCGCCGACGACTTCGCGCCGCTAGAAACGACGCTCCACTTCGGAGAGACCCATCGGATGGGTTCCGGAGGTGGGCGTTCGTCGAGCGGCGCGCTGCCGTTTTTCAACCTCGATCTGACCGGACGCGGGGTGATCGGGGCGGTGGGGTGGACCGGAAACTGGGACGCGTGTTTCGGGCTTGTGGACGGCATGAAAGCGCACATTCGCGCCGGGATGCGAGACTTACATCTGAAGCTGTTGCCGGCCGAGAGCATCCGAATGCCGCGCATCATGCTGCTCTTCTGGGAAGGGGATCGGCTCCACGGCCATAACATGCTCAGGCGGTTCATCGTGGCGCATCACTCCCCGACGCTCTGTGAGCCGTCGCCCGGCGACCCGCCGACGCCGCCCATGTCGTTGGCCGTGTGGGGCGAGAACGACGTCGAGCGTCAGCTTGCCAAGGTGCGATGGCTGGCCGAGAACGACATCGAGGTCGACAACTTCTGGATCGATGCCGGTTGGCACGGCGATGCACCGAAGAGCGAGAAGCCGACCGTCTTCAACACCAATTGGGGCGACTACGTCGGCAGTTGGTGGCCGAACAAGCTAAACTACCCGGACGGCCTGGCGCCGATCGGCCAGGCTGCGAAAGACAACGGGATGCGGTTCGCCCTGTGGTTCGACACCGAACGGGTCTACGAGGCCACCGACCTGGTGCGTGAGTACCCCGAGTGGCTGTTCGAGCCGCACGGGGACTACCTCTTGCTGAACCTCGGCAACCCCGAGGCCCGTGTCGCCATCACCGACACGATCTCGTCGGCCATCTCGGAGAACGGCGTCACGCTCTATCGGCAGGATTTCAACATGGAGCCTGAGCCAAGCTGGACGACGGCCGATGCGCCCGACCGCAAAGGTATGAGCGAAATCCGGCACATCGAAGGGCTGTATGCGTTCTGGGACGAGCTTCTGGAGCGGCATCCGGGGCTGATCATCGACAACTGCGCGAGCGGCGGGCGGCGCATCGACCTCGAGACGATATCGCGCAGCATCCCTCTCTGGCGCAGCGATTACCAGTGTTATCCGGACTTCGATCCGATCGGGATGCAGGGGCAGACTCACGGGCTATCGCTCTGGGTCCCGCTCAGCGCCGGCAGTTGCGACCGCGCCAGCGACTACGCGTTTCGCAGCGCGATCCTGCCCGGCATCGTCATGACGACGACGGTTGCCGGCGCCGACGAGCCGGA
>CAZSJP010000116.1:6489-9388 GCA_964606675.1 uncultured bacterium | reverse complement strand
GCACTCGCCATCCACAACGACCGCGCCGGCCATTCGGTGTCGTGGGTGAAGCTCGACGACGGGTGTCTGCTCCAGTCGGCGGGCGCCAGCTTCAGAACGTCGGACGACGGCGGCCTCTCATGGTCGGAGCCGTACGATTGCATCGACACCGCCGGCAACCGGGTCGGTGGCAGCGGCGCGTCGCTTGTCAGGCTGGACGGGGCCGGCGTCGGGCTTGCCGCGAACCTGCCCGTCGAGACCCGAGGCCACAGGCGCGCGGGCGAGATTATCTTTTGGCGGTCGACGGACGCCGGGGTCACGTGGGAGCCACCTGTCACGATCACTCCGCCGGGCCGCCCATGCCACGCGCTACAAGACGTCCTCGTGCGAACAGGCTCCGGGCGAATCGTGATGCCGACATACCTCACCATTGGCCAGGGATGGTACTGGGGCGAGGGCGCGGCCGTTCCCGGCGCGCTGGTCGACGGTCAGTTCGTCTCCACGGACGCGCATTTCGTCGACCCGCACTTCGGCGCCAGCGAGGTGTACTATTCCGACGACGACGGCCTCACCTGGCAGCCGAACTCCGACGGCGAGATATTCATCCAGACCGAATGGGCCGGCCCGTTCCACGCGACGTTCGAGCCGACGGTGGCCGAGGTTACGCCGGGGCGGCTAGTCATGCTCCTGCGGACGAACGTCGGGAGGCTGTATCAGGCATGGTCGGACGACGACGGCGACACGTGGACTCGGCCGCAGGCGACGGTTCTGGCTGCATCGCCGGCGCCGGCACAGGTGCGCGCGCTGCCCATGGACGGCCATCTGCTTGTCGTGTGGACGCAGCAGAGCGCTGAGGAGATCATGCAGGGCTACGTTCGCACGCGCCTATCTGCTGCGGTCAGCAGAAACGGTGGCGGCGTGTGGGAGTTCTACCAGAACGTCGAATCGCTGCACGAACAGACCCGAGTCGAGCCGGGGGCGATCCGCGTCTATCGCCCGGAGAGCGCGTTCACGGACCCAGGCACAGCGGCGCATGAGCGCCCCGGCGAGCACGTAGTCGACCTGCCGCTCGGATGGGGCCGGTGGTCGTATCCGTCTGTGTTGGTGGATGACGACCGGGTGCTTGTCTCGCACAGCTTCACCGAGACCGTTCCCGACCCGGAGCGCGCCGAGATGCTTCGCACGGGTCCCGACGGCACCAACTCGAAGCTGAAGGTGCTGCCGATATCGTGGTTCTACGGCGGCCGCGAGCCTGCCGACAACCCCAGTTTGGTCAACTACGCTTCGGCAGCCAGCCCGTAGGGCGACGCCACGCTCCCGCGCTCGCTAACTGGCGCAGCGACGGGTATGACGGCACATACGGACAACTCGGAGGGCAAATCATTATCGGAACGCTGGTCGGTTTGGGAATCGGAGTTGTGCTCTGCGCACTTGTCGTCGACGCATCGGGCGAGGGGGCGTCGGACTTGCAGGCAGAGACAATCCGTCGCATCCAGGAAGCCAAGGACAACGCGGCGAAACTCGCCCAGCGTTTCCGGGCGGAGACGTATGTCGCCACAACGGGCGACACCATCCTCTATCGCTTCCTCGAGCCGGAGGGCTACGACCCCGACCGGCAGTATCCCCTCGTCGTCTGCCTGCATGGCCGTTCGGGCCGCGGACGCAACAACGTGAGGAACATCGGCGCCAACAGGCCGGCGCAGGTGCTCTCCGAACCGGATATGAGAACGCGCTATCCGAGCTTCCTGCTGGCGCCGCAGACGCCGCCGGACAGGAGTTGGGGATACGCCCTCGATGACAGCACCATGGCCGGGTTCCACCGACGCGCCCGAGGAGGCCGTTCGATGGGGGTACCTGTCGACGAACCGGTCGTCGCGCTCATCCAGGACGTAGCGAACCGTTGGCCGGTCGACAGAAATCGCATCTACGTCACGGGGCAGTCGATGGGCGGAGCCGGTTCGTGGTACCTTGCGATCAAGCACCCGGACCTGTTCGCCGCGGTGATGCCGATCTGCGGGTTCGCCAGCCCGCAGTATGCCGCCTCGCTCGCTCACGTACCCGTGTGGGCATTCCACGGCGAGGTGGACAGCGGCATCCCCGCGCGGTTCAGCCGCGACATGGTCGCCGCGATCACGGCCGCTGGCGGCTCGCCACGGTACACGGAGTTCGAGGGGATCGGACACGCCTGTATGCCGCTCGTCTTCGACGACCCGGAAGTGCTCCGATGGCTGTTTGCGCAGCGGAGGAACGACGAGCGCTGAGGCTCCCCGACACGACGCCTGGCCGCACCGACCCGAAGCTGAATGTTCTGCCAGTGTTGTCGTCCTACCGCAACTGCGCCACTGCAGGCGGCCCGGTGGGTGGTTTGCGCGAGTGGGGGGCATGTGGCGGCCGTTGCACCCCACCTACCGCGGCGCGCCAATCGGCATGATGTAGAGCGGCTGCTCCCCGGGCGCCATCCGGAGCACATCCGCGACCCGCTCGTCCCGGAAGGCGCCAATCGAGACCGTGCCGAGACCTAGTGCGGTTGCCTGCAAGTAGATATTCTGCCCCGCGTGCCCCGCTTCCAGATGCACGTACCTGACGGCCCGGCGACCATACTTGCGAGCCGTCCGTTCGTACACACCCGCGATGACAACCGCCGCCGGCGCCGAACGAACCGGGCTCTGCCCCGCCGTCGCCAGAGCCAGGTCCTCGCGGCGGTCGTCTGACGATACGCGAGATAGTCTGTGGCCGCGAGGCTGATACTTGTAGACTCCCGGCTCCAGCCCGTCCACGTTCGTCGCGACGAGATACGCTTCCAGCGGGTAGAGCGCACCTGCCGACGGAGCAGTGCGCTTGCCGTCCAGGCGCGTCATGCCCTGCGCCGCCCACAGGATCTGCCCCACTTCTGCGAGCGTGAGCGCCCTGTCGGTGTACG
>CAZSJP010000116.1:1599-6479 GCA_964606675.1 uncultured bacterium | reverse complement strand
CACCGACCGCCGACCTGTGAGCGCCTCCTCTACCGACATTCCGCTTTCGAGGCGCGGGTCTGGCAGCCGAATGGACACTGTGGTGCGCGGTTGCGACCGTGGCTGCACTGCCGGCGTGGACGCGCCCAACGAGGGCGAAGCCGCGAACGTCAACGCCAGCGCTGTCGTCGCCTGGATGACTCTGAGTGACATGCCGTTCCCCTCCTCCTGTAGACGGCGGCCCACCTACCGAGGCGCGCGGATGGGCATGATGTAGAGCGGTTGCTCGCCGCGTGCCATCCCGGTGCGTAACTACTGGCGCACGTGAAAGAACGTGAAGTGTGGATCGCCGGCGAACGATTCAACGTCAATGACCGAGTCGGCTCTGGCGCGGTACGGCACGACGATGCCCTCGGTGATCTGCGAACCGAAGTCGTGCCAGAACCGCGGCGCCTCCGCATCGGCGTGTGCCTCCGGTACGTCGTCCGCCTCGCGCGCCCATCGATCCTTAGCCAGAATCGCTCGTCTGAGGTAGCCCGGAGGCGCATCCAGGTGCACACGACGAGGTCGAACAACGAACCGGACTTCTTCCCGGCGAGCCAGGGGGCCATCCGGCCTTCCAGAATGCAAGCGTCGCCGTCGCCCCTTGTACGCTCCAGGTGTGTTCTTGGTGTGTTTGCCAGGCGACGGCGCGCACGTTGGGAGTTCCCCGCGAAAACTCCGGGGGCGCCGGCTATTCCGTCGGTATCTTCGGGCGTGCCGCCCACTCGCCACCAACCCGATGATCTTGGGGCCCGGCACGCCTGAGTCGATTATACACTGTTCGCCATCCCGACCCACCACCCCGGGCACGTCGCCCATTCGCACGCGGAGGAGACATTGGTGACACGGTTCAACCCGCCATACCTCGGCGCCGCCTACTACCCGGAAGACTGGCCGCTCGAGCAGATCGACGAAGACATCGCACTCATGAAGGACGCGGGCATGAACGTCATGCGCATCGCGGAGTTCGCGTGGAGCCGCATGGAGCCATACGAAGAGCGCTACGAGTTCGACTGGCTCCACACCGCAGTCGACAAGCTCGGCGCGGCGGGCATCGCGACGATCATGTGCACCCCTACGTGCACGCCGCCTGCATGGCTGACCGAACGCTACCCCGAGGTGCTGGTCGTGCTGACGGACGGCACTCGCTTCGGGCACGGATACAGACGCCACGCCTGCCCGAACAGCCCTATCTATAGGGATCATTGCGCGCGGATCGTGGCGCGACTCGCGGGGGAGTTTCGCGACGACGAGAACGTCATCGGGTGGCAGATAGACAACGAGCTTTCGCCTGTCTGCGCATGCCCGGTGTGTCACCGCGAGTTCCAGGACGCCATGCGCCGGCGCTTCGGATCGATCGACCGACTCAACGAGGGGTGGGGCACGCATCTCTGGAGCCAGACGTACCAGTCGTTTGCGCAACTGCCGGTACCGGACGACGCACGTTCGCACCACCCGTCGCTGACGACGGCATTCAGGGGGTTTCAGTCGGATTCGTTCGTCGAGTTCGCCGAGCGTCAAGCGGAC
Source organism: uncultured bacterium (assembly GCA_964606675.1). GTDB lineage: Bacteria > Latescibacterota > MWCZ01 > MWCZ01 > MWCZ01 > CAZSJP01. Next base: position 4,931 of record CAZSJP010000116.1, on the reverse strand, counting down.
ATCCTGCACGGTCTCACGGACCAACCCGTCGGCACCGACATGATGCCGACCAACGCCCTCGACTACCCGAAGACGCACGAGGCACTCGACGTCGTCCAGTTCAACCACTACAACACCGAGGAGCATTTCTACCAGCCCGTCTTCTGGTTCGACTACTGCCGGACGCTGAAGGACAGGCCGTTCTGGTGCACCGAGACGTCGACCTGCTGGAACGGTGGCGTCGCCGCGAACGGCTATCGCGCACCGGGCTTCTGCAGGGCCAACTCTTGGCTGCCGATAGCCTTGGGCGGCGAGGCCAACCTCTATTGGCTGTGGCGGTCGCACTGGTCGGGGCAGGAGCTGATGCATGGCTCGGTGGTCTCCAGCTGCGGACGACCGTTGCACATCATCGACGAGGTGAAGGGCGTCGCCGCCGGGTTCGCGCTAGCGGCGGACTTTATCAACGGAACGCGCCCGGCCCAGTCGGGCCTGGCGATGCATTTCTCGGGCCTTGCGTGGCTGATGTTCGGCGTGCAGCCGATGGTGCGCGGCTTCCACTACGGCGAGAAGATCCTGCGCGAGTTCCACCATCCCCTCATTCGCGGCCAGTTTCGCCCCGACGTGATCGAGCCCGGCGCGGCGCTCGACCCATATTGCGTGATATGCTCGCCGTTCCTGCCGGCCTTGGACGAAGGCGGCCTTTGCGAGCGGATCGTGCCATGGGTCGAGGGAGGCGGAACATGGATCGTCGGCCCGATGTCGGACATCCGAACGCTTGATGCCACGAAGTACACGCATGCGCCATTCGGTAGCATCGAGGAATGGGCGGGCGTACACTGCAAGTACCAGATACCGGGCGAGCCGACTGATTTCGCGCTGGAGTGGGCCGATGGCAGACGCTCGATAGGGTCGGTGTGGTACGACAGGTTCGACCTTCGCGGCGCGGAGGCGCTCGCGACGTACGCCGACGGCCCGCTGGCAGGGCTTTCCGCGGTTACGCGCCACGCCGTCGGGAGAGGGTCCATCGTCCTGCTGGGCACGCTCCCGCGAGCCGACGAGCTGCGCGAGCTGGTGCGGAACGTCGGCCTCGGGGCCGATGTCGTACCGGTCGCAGAAGCATCCGCGAATCTGCTTGTGGTGCCGAGGAATGGCGACGCCGGGGAAGGGATCGTTGCCGTAGAGCTGGAGAACCGCCCTGCGTCTCTGTCGCTCGAACGACCTGCGACCGATCTCCTGACCGGCGAGGCGCGCTCCGAACGGATGGATATGCCGCCGTACGGTGTGGCGGTGTTGAGATACTGATCGTGTGGTCCATCCACTCACAACCCGAGAGGTGAGAGATGCTTGCTGGCTACATCGCAGCAGTGGTCGTTGCACTCGTGCTGCCCACTGGAATCCACGCAGCGGAGCCGTTGACCGAACCTTGGCAGCAACTGGAGCCTGGTCTGGATTTCGCCGAGATTGTGGCGACGCCAGCGTCACGGATCGGCGACTCGAGAGTTCGCGTGCTGCGAATCGACCCAGCCCGATTCGGACTGCGTCTGCTCAACGCGTCGGCACCGGATCAGGGAAGCTCGCGCACGGCCAAAGAGTGGAGCCGGCAGAACGATCTCGTTGCCGCCATCAACGCCAGCATGTTTCAGACGGACATGAGGACCAGCGTCTCGCTCATGCGGAGCCGAGATCACGTCAACAACCCTGAGCTGAGCCATGACAACGCGGTACTCGCCTTCGACGCGCTGGAGGAGGGGTTGCCTCCCTTCCGGATGATCGATCGCAAGTGTGACGATCTGGATGGTTTGCGACCGCGGTACGGATCGCTCGTGCAGAACATCCGCATGGTAACGTGCAACCGCACCAACGTTTGGAGCCAACAGCCCAAACGATGGAGTGCGGCTACGGTCGCGATGGACGATTCCGGCAGAGCGCTGTTCGTCCACGTCCGTTCACCGTACACCATGCACGACCTTGTGAATATCCTGCTGGCAATGCCCCTCGGCATCCAGCGCATGATGTACGTCGAGGGCGGCCCTGAAGCGCAGCTGTACATTCGTAGCGGGACGGTTGAGCATGAGTTCGTGGGAAGCTACGAGACCGGTTTCATGGGGAACGACACCAACCAGGATGCGTGGGCTGTCCCGAACGTAATAGGCGTGTCTCGGCGTTGAACAACTGTGCGCGGCATGCCACGAACAGGCTACGGAGTAGAACATGACGGAGATCTCGGCCGCTCGCTTCGATGGCGGCGCAAAGTGGATATGGGCAGCCACGGACGCGTGGTGCTCGCCCGAGCACGACAATGCGAACCCGTATCGCATAGCATACTTCAGGCGAGCCTTCGACGCGCCCGGCAAAGCAGGGCTGACGGTCCATGCTTCCGCCGACTCTCGCTACGTGCTGTGGTGCAACGGCAGGCGAGTCGGCCGTGGCCCGGCGAAAGGGGACGTGCGCCATCAGTTCTACGAGTCGTACTCGCTCGACGACTTCCTGCAGGAGGGGCGAAACGTCCTGTCGGCACAGGTCATCTCCTACGCGCCCGTGCAGCCGTTCGTCCCAGCTAGCGGGGCGCCGAACAGCATCATGACGGCCTCGTGGCTTTTCGTCCTCGAAGGCACGCTTGTCGACTCGGCGGGCATAGCCGTTGAACGGCTGGACACCGACAGCCGGTGGAAGGCAACTCCCGACAGAGCCTACACCTACCGCCATCGTGAGAGCTGGGGCACGTACCTCGGCATGTTCGAGGACGTCGATGGCGCGAACTACCCGTGGGGCTGGCAAGGCGCCGAGTTCGACGACTCGGCTTGGCCCGACGCAGACGAGGTGTTCCGAGCATACTCCGACCAAGACACCACCGGGTTCGATCCGCACATACCGCACGTGCTGACGCCGCGCATCATCCCGATGCTCGAAGAGACCGGGAAGCGATTCGACGGGGCCGCCCGCACCGACGGCATCGGCGCCGATGCCTGGGAGGCGCTCATACGATCCGACGTGCCTCTCACAATTCCGGCACACAGTTCCGCGTCGATCACGCTGTTCTGCGACACGCTGACGACGGCGTTTCCGACACTTACCGTAGTCGGCGGCGCCGGCAGCCAGGTGCAGTTGACGTACGCCGAAGGCCTGACCGTCGACGAGGCCGCCTCCGAGAGGACCTGGCGCGTGTTCGGCGGGCTGATATCGCCTGACCACCACCCCGATGAAGGAGACGTCGTCGGATACTACGACCGATTTTCCCCGGGAGGCGGCCGGGAGACGTTCGAGCCACTGCACTGGCGCACGTTTCGATACGTTCGCGCCGAGGTCCGCACCGACGCCGAGGCGATCTCGATTGCCCGCATCGGGTACAGATT
>CAZSJP010000116.1:0-1589 GCA_964606675.1 uncultured bacterium | reverse complement strand
ACGGCGTACCCGTTCGATGAGAATGCGAGCTACCGCTCGTCGGACCCGTCGCACGAGCGGATGTGGGACCTGACGTGGCGTACCGCCCGGCTCTGTGCGCACGAAACGTACGAGGATTGCCCTTACTACGAGCAGTTGCAGTACGCCGGCGACACCCACGTGCAGGCGCTGATAAGCTACTACGTCAGCGGCGACGCGCGGCTGGCCAGGCAGGCTATCAGGCACTTCGACTGGTCGCGAACGTTCGATGGCCTGACACAGAGCAGGTACCCCAGCCGTCAGCCGCAATACATCCCGTCGTGGAGCCTGCTCTGGGCTATCACGGTCCGCGACTACAGGAGGCATACCGGCGCCTTGGCCCAAGCACCCGACCGGCAAGACGGCATCGCCGCAACGCTTGCCTGGTTCGCGCGCTACGAGAACGCCGACGGGTTGTGCGAAGCGTTGCCGCACTGGAAGGTTGTCGACTGGGTTGCCGAGTGGAACCCGAGCGGCTACCCGCCCGGCGCCGACGGCGGAGTCTCGGCGCTCATCAATCTGCAGTATTCGCACGCGCTTGCCGCCGCAGCCGAGCTTGCCGAGGCCGCCGGACGGTCGGCCCAAGCCACGCCATGGAGACGGAAGGCGCGGCACGTCGCGAGGACGGTCGACCGCCTCTGCTGGTGGGGCGAGGAAGGTCTCTATCGAGACAGAGCCGACGGCGACGAACTGAGCGAACTCACGAATGCGTGGGCGATCATCGCCGGTGCCGCCGGCAAGACGAAGGCGCGAAGGATCGCTCGGCGCCTCGGGAACGATGGCGCATTGGCCGCAGCGACGCTCTATGGACGATTCTACGTGTTCCGCGCGCTCGGCGCCGCGGGAGCATACGAGACGGCCGACCGCTTGCTCGACCACTGGCGGAATATGATGAGGACCGACCTGACAACCTGGCCCGAGGAGCCGCATCTGGCCAGAAGCTTCTGCCACGGCTGGTCCAATTCGCCCATGTACGAGTTCCTCGCGGAAGTCGTCGGGATCAAGCCGGCGGCGCCGGGCTTCGCTGCGGTCAAGGTCGAGCCGCACCGCTGGAACCTGAGCCGGGCGGAAGGGACGATACCGACGCCCCGCGGCGACGTGTCCGTCGGGTGGAAGATCGACGGCGGCATCTTCGAACTGACGGCGACAACGCCCAACGGCGTACCGGCGCGAATCGTCATGCCGGACGGCTCCGAGCACGAGACGCCCGGCGGATCGGTCTCGTTGAAGGCGACTGTGCCCGGCAGGGCAGCCTCGTGAGCGCCACGATCGGACTAGAGGCCCTGGAAACGCTGCGCGACGCCATCTGGCATCGCACTCAGGCGCTGAGGGTGACCGACCGCTCCGATGCCGAGGCTTACCTTCGGAATATCCCGTTCTGCCTCGCGTTCGGTGGGCACTCGGTAAGGGTGCCCACGCTCTGGACCGCGATCTGTGGCGAGCGCAAACCGGTATTTCCGAAACACTCGCATCGCGACGAGGCGGTGTCCCTCGTGTGGGGGCTGAAAGACTCGCTGGCCGAGGACGGCGTGGCGTACTACGGGCGGCTGTTCCTCAAGAAGCCGTCATTC
>CAZSJP010000115.1:0-9420 GCA_964606675.1 uncultured bacterium | reverse complement strand
AATGCAAACGCTACGACTCACCGAGGACAACGTCCTGACATTGCACACCTAGACGTGTCTGATCGCCTCGATCGGGCGATATCTCATCGCGACCGTCGCCGGCCACGTCGAAACGAGCAACGTCAGCGCGAGCACGACGACCGACCATTGTATCTGCTGGGCGACGTCGGGCACCGCGAACAGCATCGGCACGAAGCCGTAACCCTCGATGGCGGCCATCGAGCCGCCGACGACGATGGGGTTGCCCTGCCACCAATCGTTCACCGCGTATCCGAGCACGTTGCCGACCAACAGGCCCATGGCGCTGATGGCAACGCCTTCAAGGAAGACCATCGTTCCTATCGCGCGCGACCGCATCCCGATGGCCATCAGCACGCCGAACTCGTGGAAGCGCTCCGTAACGCTCATCAGGATCGTGTTGAGTATGCCGAACGTGACGACGGACAAGAGCAGCGCCTGAAGGATCATGTCCACCGCCCAATCCAGAGCGATGGTCTGCATGAGTTCGGGCATCAGTTCCTCGTACGACATGATTTCCCACGTGTCGCGGTCGGGGAACGTCCTTTCGAGCGCCTCCATCGCCTCGGACACGTAGCGATGGTCGCTCACCGTGAGCGCGATGGCAGTGCAATTGCCGTCGGCTTCGAGCATCTCCTGAAGCCGCGCCAGGTGAGCTACGACGGTGTATCCGTCCAGTTCCGGCTCGCCGACCCGATAGATGCCCCTGAGGCTGAGTAGCGCCGCCCCGATGGAACCGTCACGGGCCTGGGCGAACAGCACGAGTTCGTCGCCAACGGCAACGCCCAGGTTGCGTGCCATCGCGTCGCCGATTACCGCACCGGCGGTATCGCTATCGGTCGGGAATGCGCCGTCGATCATGACGTTCCGGGAGAACACGGTCATCGCTTCCTCCGCCGACGGCAGCACGCCGACTATCCGCGCGCCGGTCGAGTTCTCGCCGCCGGAGCCGACCAGCGCCTCGGCCTCCAGCCTAACCGAGACATGCTCGACGTGAGGCGCGTTCCCGACCGCTGCGATGTCAGCATCCGCGACGGGGAACGCGAGCTTGAGGGAGCGTTCGTCCCAGAACCCGGCGCGGTGGATTTGCACGTGACCGGTCGACCGGCGCACGCTCGTATCGATCATCTGCTCGTACTGGCCGTTGCGCTGCCCGCCTTTCACGATTATCAGGAACACGCCGAACGCGACAGCCGTAACGGTCAGCACGGTGCGCCTGCGGTTGCGGCGGACGTTGCGCCATGCAATCCTCGCGTATGCCGAGACCATCGTCGCTCCTACGCCTGTCTGATCGCTTCGACCGGTCGAAATTTCATCGCCACTACGGCCGGCCACAATGCGACGATGAACGTCAGTCCGAGGACAACCGCCGACCATATCGCCTGCTGGGCGATATCGGGCATCGAATACAGCATCGGCTCGAAACCGTAGCTCTCGTAGGCGGCCGCGTTCGACGTCAGCGCGATCGGGTTGTGTTGCCACCACGCGTTGAGGGCGTACCCAAGCACGTTGCCGAGCAGGAGGCCGACCGAGCCGAGGAACGACGCTTCGGCGAAGATCATGCCGGCTATCGCTCCTGGGCGCATGCCGATGGCCATCATGACGCCGAACTCGTGGAAGCGCTCCATGACTGTCATCAGGATCGTGTTGAGTATCCCGAACGCTATCACCACGACGAGCAGTGCCAGGTAGATGATGCCGCCGGCGTTGTCGAAGGCGATGAACTGCATCAGCGTGGGGATGAGCGTCTCGAAAGACATCACTTCCCACTTCTCGATGTCCGCGAATCGACTGTCTAGCGCGGCTTTCACTGCGCCGACGTTCCGCGCGTCGTCCACGGTCAGCGCGATGGCGGTGACACGTCCTTCGGCGGCGAGGACGCTCTGCAACGATGCCAGGTGGCAGATTGCGGTGTAACCGTCCATCTCCGGCTCGCCGACCCGGTAGATGCCCACGATGTCGAACACCGCTGCCGCCATCGAACCGTCGCGGCCCTGAGTGACCATCACCAGCTCGTCGCCGACGCTCGCGCGCAGGTTCCTGGCCATCGAATGCCCGATGACGACCCCGGTCGTGTCTGTATCAACGAGGAAGCGCCCTTCGACCATCGGGTCCGACGAGAAGATCGTCATCGCCCGTTCGAGCGACGGCACGACACCGATCACGATTCCGCCGGTGGTGTTCTCTTCGCCTGCGCCGACAAGGGCGTCGACACTGAGCTTCGGCGATATGCTCTCCACGTGCGGGAGCCCCGATATCGCGCCGGTGTCGGCGTCCGAAGCGGAGAACGCGTACTTCAGCGTGCGCTTGTCCCAATATCCCTGTGCGTGCACTTGAATGTGCCCGGTCGACCGCCTGACGCCGTTGTCTATCATCTGCGCGTACGTGCCCAATTGCATACCGCGCATGACGACGATCAGGAATATCCCGAACGCGATCGCGACGACGGTCAGTATGGTCCGGCGCCTGTTGCGCCAGATATTGCGCCAGGCGAGTCCGCACAGCTTGGCTAACATCGATCCTCCGTGCCGCGCTCCCTCCCCAGGAGGGAGCGCGACGCCTAGACTTGCCTGATAGCCTCTACCGGCTTGAATCGCATCGCCACCAGCGCCGGCCACATGGCCATTACGAGCGTGAGCCCCAGTACTATGCCGGACCATATCGCCTGAGACGTCAGATCGGGCACGGCCAGGATGAGCGGCACGAACCCGTAGCTTTCGGATATATCCTCCATCGGATGGATCACCGGGTGGTACTGCCACCAGTTATTGAGGAGGTATCCCGCCACGTTGCCCACCACCAGCCCCACGCCGCTCAGCAAGGTCGCTTCAAGGAAGATCATGCGTGCAATCCTGCCTGGGCGCATCCCCATCGCCATCATCACGCCGAACTCGTGGAAACGCTCCATCACAGTCATGAGGATGGTGTTAAGGATGCCGAAGACGATCACAACGAGAAGTATGATGAGAATCAACAAGTTGCCCGCGTCTTTGAATGCGATGAACTGCATCATCTGGGGCAGCAGGTCCTCGTATGACATCACAGCCCACTCGTCGTCCACGAATCTCTGCCTCAGAGCCGAGCCGACAGCCCCAACGTCCTCCATATCCCTGACCGTCATGGCGATGGCAGTCGCGCGCTCTTCCGCAGCGAGAATGTGTTGTAGCAGAGCCAGATGCGCTATCACCACGCCGCCGTCCATCACCGGATCGGCCAGGCGGTAGATGCCTCGCACGTCGAGCAGCGCCGCCGCCATGGACCCGTCGCGAGCCTGCGTGAGAACGACGAGTTCGTCTCCAACGTCAGCCTCCAAGTTCCGAGCCAGCGTTGCTCCGATGACGGCCCCGGTCGTGTCGCCATCGCTCAGGAAGTCGCCCTCTTCCATCGGCTGCGTGGCGAACAGCGTCATCGCCTGCTCCATGGAGGGCGTCACGCCGACGATAAGCGCGCCGGTGGTGTTCTCCGTACCGCTGCCCACGAGCGCCGCGGTGTACAACTTCGGCGAGACGCGATCCACGCCGGGTATCCGTTCGATAGCCGCTATGTCGTCGCCGCCCACGGGAAACGCGTACTTCAGCGTCCGCTCGTCCCAATATCCCTTGCGCTGCACTTGCAGGTGGCCGACCGATCGGCGGAGGCTCACGTCGAGCATGTTCCCGAAGGTGCCGTATTGTATCCCGCGCGAGATGGTAATCAGGAACATGCCGAACGCGATGGCGCCGATTGTCAGCACCGTGCGGCGCTTGTTGCGCCATATGTTGCGCCACGCCAGCTTCACCACGGGCGTCATCGCGGACGCTCCAGGTTGGCCCGCGTGAAGACGTTGGGTCTGATCCGGATATCGAACTCCATGGAGATTATGCGGTACGTCGTTCGATGCCCCTCTTTCTCCTCGGTCAGCGGGATGATCTCCTGCACGGTCGGGATGATCCTTCCGCCCATCTCCCTGAACTCGGAGAGTTCCATCCTTCTCACGAGCACAGAATCCTCGTCGTAGTAGACCTGCCGCACCGGGAGGTAGTCGACGGTGCGCGCGTAGTACACCACCTTGCCCCACACAACGGCCGCCTCTTCGCGAGGGATCGACGTGATCTCGAAGACTTCCTGGTCGCGGATCGCCGTCGTGTCGGTGATGGTGTGCACGTAGTCGTCGACGTAGCTACTGGCTTTGACCATGTCGTCGTTGGTGAAATCGGACCCCATCCAGCCTTGCATCATCATGGACGGCGGTATCTTCATGCTTCGCTCGATGGACGGCAGGTACATCCGGAGGGTTTCCCCGAGCTTGAGAGTCGCTGTGCCCCGGTCCTTGACGGGCGAGAGGATTCGCACGAACGCCTTGTCGCCGTCGCGGTCGTCCCAGATGCGCATCCGCATCGTGCGGGTCCAGTCCGGGTTTTCGATCGTCATCTCGGCCTCGCCGTAAGAGGTCGTTCCGCGCGTCTGAACCTCGGCCCGATTGACGATATCTCGCGCGGTGAGCTGCTCCGCGCCTGCGAAGGCGGCGAGCGTCAGGACTGTCGCAAGTGCGACCGACAGTGTTGCCTTCATCGATGACCCTCCTTCGTCTCCGTGACGTCCGACGGGCTGCACCCTAGCCCCGCCAACACGAAGTTCCGCGTTTCCTCGGCAAGCGCCGGATCCTCCGAGGCGCCTTTGACGCTACCCCAGCCGGGCATAAGGAAATACATGGTGTCGAGAATCGAGGAGACGATCCATATCGCGGCTTCTGTCCTCATCGGCCGGAACTGCCCGCATGCAATGCCCTCCTCGACGATCTCGCCCAATATCGCCATGATCGGCGACTGAAGCGCCTCGTCGAGCACCCGCCCAAATACGGCGCTCATGTCCTCCGAGAACATGATACGCATGACGGGTCTGGTCGCCAGGGCACCGGCGTAAAGCTCTATGTAAGAGACGATCCGGCCCCGTGGGTCCAGGCCGTCGGGCAGATCTCGGCGCCACCGCTCTATCTCGGTCTCGCTCACGTGCAGGATCAGGTGGCCGAACAGATCGGCCTTGTCGTCGAAAAGCTCGTAGAACGTCCGTTTCGAGGCCCCCGCCGCCTTGCATATCTCCTCGATGGTCGTCTTGCGGTAACCGAACCGAACGAACAGCGGCTCGGCTGCTTCGTAGAAGCGGGATCGCTTGCTGTCCGCGGCGCCTTGGTCTGTATCCGTTGCGACGTTCATCCTGCATCCGCTGGCTGCCTGCATCTGCCGGCTACGCACGACGTGCGACACGACAACACGATAAAAACGTATTCGTTTCCTCGTAATATATGTGCTGCCGACGCCTCCGTCAATATGCCGGACCGGAAAAGCCCGAGCCGGTATGCCTATCGGTCGGCGGCGCGTATATTCCCCATACAGCGCAGCAGCGCAACCACCGTGCACAGCCATGCCTGCCAACGGATCTCTCACCAGCGGAGCGAGCACATGATCGATTACACCGGCAAGAACAGGAAGACGGTCAACTATCTCAAGACGATCTACTTCGACAACCCCGAGTGGACGCAGTGCGGCGTCAGCATAATGACGGCGACGTGGATGAAATACCGCGACGAGGTCGAAGAGATCGCCCTGCGGCATCCGAAGTTGTTCCCAGGCATGAAGAAGGGCGGCATGAACTTCGACTTTCCGTCCCTTCCGCCGTTGTACGAGCTCGGGAATCACACGGACACGTGGGGTACGGTGTGGAACAATATCGAGCGCGGTCTGGACAGTATTCCTGTCCAGTGCCCCTTGGAGGACTGGTCTGCATTCGATACGTGGGAGGCGCCGGATTCGCTGGTGGAGGGCGACTTCGACAGGCGCGACTGGAACGCTATCGCGAAGGCTCTGGACGCTACCGGGGCGAATGGCAACATGCGCGACGGTGGCGGCCTCGGCCACGGGTTCTTCTTCATGCGCCTCTACTACCTGCGCGGGTTCGAGAACCTCATGCTCGACATGGCGACGGACGATTCGCGGCTCGGCGAGCTTATCAAAGTCGTCGAGGACTTCTGCGTCAGGTCCGTGCAGAAGTATCTGGAGTTGGGCGTCGATCACGTCAGTGGCGGCGAGGACCTCGGTATGCAGCACGCCCTGCCTGTCAGCCCCGACGCGTGGCGGAAGTTCGTGAAGCCCACCTACGAAGCCATCTTCGGCCCGTGCCGCGACCGAGGCATACCGGTGTATCTCCACTCCGATGGACACATTCTGGAGATCATCCCCGATCTGGTAGATACCGGCATCACCTGCATCAACCCGCAGATACGTGCGAACGGCCTGGATGAGATCGAGCGGCAGGTCAAGGGCAAGGTCGCCATCAGCCTCGACCTGGACCGGCAGCTGTTCCCGTTTTCGTCGCCGGCGGAAACCGAGGACCACATCTTCGAGGCTTACGAGGCGCTCCATATGCCCGAAGGCGGACTGATGCTGGGCGCCGAATGCGAACCCGACGTGCCGTTGGAGAACATCGAGGTGATCTGCTGCGCGCTGGAGAAGGTCGGCAACCTGCCCGATCCGGAGACGCTCTAGGGCCGATCAGCTGGGGCGGTGCCTCTTCGCCGAGGCGCTCGATTCTGGTCCTGAGTTCGTGTGCTACGCTGCGGTATGCTCTGCTGCCGGGGGCGTTGCGGGCGAACTGGACGGCGGCCTGTCGATGGAAGCTGGCCTCGTTCAGCCGGGCGTTGTGTCCAACGGCTTCGCGATGAACGCGTCGGCACCGAATTGGGTGGCCTGCCGGCGATTGGCTTCGTCCCCGTACGCAGTCAGCACGACGAACGGTGTACGCTTCGTCTCAGGGTCCCGCCTAACCCACTGAAGCAGTTCGAAACCGTCCATTCCGGCCATGGAAAGGTCGCTGACGATCAGATCGGGCGTGCGCTCGGACATGGTCGTCCGTGCGTGTTCGCCGTCCGATGCGACTATGAGTTCGTATCCTTCGCCGAGCAGGAGTGCGGAGAGCAACTCCGTGAGTAGACGCTCGTCTTCGACGATGAGAATGCTTGCCTTCACCGATTCCTGTTGGGGTGGCCCGGTTGCGCAAGTGATGCCGCCCAGCTGCGCGTCGCGGCTCGTTCCGGAAGTTGTGCGGCCTCATGCTAGTACGTACCCTAGTGTATGTCGGCGAGTCACGCCAGACAAGTAGTCGCTCCTCGCGATCTGAGGCGACTTCGGCCTTGCGACGGCGCATGGACCGGCCTGTCGCGGAACACCGGAAGTGATATGGTTCGCGTTCGTCGCGTGATGTGTCCCGTGGATTTCGGCGACAACGCGCGGGAAGCTCTGAACTTCGCTATCGGCCTCGGTGGAGACCTCGGGGCTCGCCTGCTGCTTGTGCACGTCGCCGAATCGGCCCCGGCGCTGCCACTCTATACGTCCGACTCGGCGGACGCCATATTGGAGCCGTCCACGTCGTCATCGGACGACGCGAGTCGGCTCGACGCTCTTGTCGAGCACGCCACGTCGTGCGGGCTTGAGGCCGAGGGCCGCGTTCTGGCTGGTGTACCACACCGCGAGATAGTGAAGTGCGCGGAAGAATGGGCGGCCGACCTGATCGTCATGGGCACAATGGGCCGCACGGGCATCGCACGAGCCATCGTCGGGAGCACCGCCGAGCGGGTCGTGCGTACGGCCAAGTGCCCCGTGCTAACGGTGCGACCCGCAGGCCGGAGCCGCGGCAAGCCGGCGACCTGAGCGGGAACGCCGGGCTACGCGTCGGTGAAACCCGGCGACGACAGACGTTCCCACTAACAGCCGCCGGTCGATCCATCGCCTGCGCTGCCATGGAAACCCGCCCCCTCCGGCGGCAGCCCGATAGCGACCTCGAAAGGTCTGGAAATGAGCGTTCACAGCGACTTCCTCGTCATCGGTACCGGCATCGGCGGGCTGTCGTTCGCGCTTCGAGCCGCCGAGCGCGGCACCGTGTCGATTATCACCAAGCGGCTCAAGGACGACACCAACACCAACAGGGCGCAGGGGGGAATCGCCGCGGCCTTGGGCAATGCCGACGATTTCGCCTCGCACGTTGCGGACACCCATCTCGCCGGAGCGGGGCTGTGCCACGAAGAGGCAGTGCGGCTGGTCGTGTCGGACGGACCGGCGACAGTGAGGCAGCTCGCAGAGTGGGGCGTAGGCTTCACGCGAGACGGTGTCGGAGCCTTTGCGCTCGGGCGAGAGGGCGGCCACTCGCAGAGCCGGATAGTCCACGCCGACGACCTCACGGGTGCCGAGATCGAGCGCGCACTGCTCCGCGCCGCCGAAGAACACCCGAACGTGACGATATTCGAGAATCACGTAGCGATCGACTTGGTCACGGAGCACCATCTGCCCGGCGTTCGTCCCGGGCGACGCGTGACGTGCTGGGGCGCCTATGTTCTCGATGGACCGCGCGGCGAGGTCGAGCGTTTCTCGGCGACGACAACCGTGCTGGCAACCGGCGGCGCCGGCCAGATCTGGCAGCACACGACGAATCCCGTGATCGCCACCGGCGACGGAATCGCCATGGCATATCGGGCCGGTGCTCAGGTCGGCAATCTCGAGTTCATGCAATTCCATCCCACGATGCTATGCCATCCCGACGAGCCGTCGTTCCTGATCAGCGAAGCCGTGCGCGGGGCCGGCGCCGTCCTCATCAACGATGCCGGCAAACGCTTCATGGACGACGTGCATCCGATGAAGAGCCTTGCGCCACGCGACGTCGTCGCACGTGCAATCGACCGCGAGCTCAAGACCAGCGGCCGCTCGTGCGCATTCCTGGACATAACGCACGTCCATGGCGACGAGGTGCGGCGCCGGTTCCCGAACATTCACCAGAAGTGCCTCTCGCTTGGCATAGACATGGCGCGACAGCCGATCCCGATCGTTCCTGCCGCGCACTACATGTGCGGGGGTGTCGTCACGGACCTCAACGCCGCCACGAACGTCAGGAATCTCTATGCGTGCGGCGAAGTTACGCTGTCGGGAGTTCACGGCGCGAACCGGCTTGCGTCGAACAGCTTGCTGGAGGCCGTCGTATTCGCCAACAGAGCATTCGAGCATGCCGCCCGCCGCGGAAGGCGCATCGCGGCCATACCCGACGTACCGAGGTGGGACGACTCCGATACGTTCAACGTCGAGGAGTGGATTCTGATGGAGCACGACCGCGAGGAAATCCGCACGCTGATGTGGGACTACCTCGGCATCGTCCGGTCGAACACGAGGTTGCAGCGTGCGAGCCATCGTCTGGAACTGATATGGACCGAGGTCGAGGACTTCTATCGCCGAACGAAAGTGACCGAGGAAGTGATCGAGTTGCGCAACATGTCGTGCGTTGCCGCGCTGGTGGTTCGGTGCGCTCTCGACCGTCGCGAAAGCCGGGGCCTCCACTACACCACCGACCACCTCGACAGGAACGACGAAGAGTTTCAGCACGACC
>CAZSJP010000114.1:1220-9444 GCA_964606675.1 uncultured bacterium | reverse complement strand
GCTGGTATGCGCTCATGAGATCGTCGCCACTGGTCTCCGACCGCGTCTGCGCATAGGTCGCCCAAGGGACGAGCAGCGCCACCGGATCCTTCAGCGGGCGGGCATCGCCGAGAACCTCCACGAGCCGGATCATCTCATGACTCGCGTCGCGCGCATCCGGGAGCAGATCCGAGTCGATCCACCAGATGAGCCCGTTCGCGCCGTGGATCAGAGCGCTGTAGATCTGCTCGTGGTACCCCGCGCGGGGAGGCCGAGTGCCAGTGGGCAGGGCGCCCAACGGGCCGGCCGCGAACGCCTGCCCGTTCGCCCAGAAGCTGCGCTCGAAGCCGATCGAACTCTGGGTCACGTCCTGAGTGAACGTGTAGAGGTAGATTCGCCAGAGTGACCCCGGCTCCCCCTCCATCGGATACTGGTCGTTGAACGCGTGCTCCAGACGACGACCCATCGTCCAGAAGTTGTTCCCCGAGTAAACGCAATCCCACGTATTGGGGTACCAGTCGTTGATCTCGTGGGTTACGAGCGCACCCGGCAGTTCTCGCTCTATTACTTCGCGCTGAACGGTGATCGCGTCGGGTATCGCTTCGGCGTGGTAGTCAACCCAGTCCTGCCATAGCTGGAGGTCCTCCCCGGGTGCTCTCGGTGGCGCGACTCCGCCGAACGCGCCGATATCACAGCCGTGGGCGGCGTTGTACGCGCCAAGCGAATTGTCGTACCGCTCGACCAACCACGGCGCGAAGCCCCTGACACAGTCGTCGCAGTAGCACGTCATCGCGGCGATCGTTCCGCCGTGGCCGTCCGAAGCGTCCACCTGGTACTGCATCTCGTGCCCGATGGCGATCACCGTCCGACCGTGGTGGCGAAGCACGGCCTCGTGGGAGCCGAAAAGCGCACACACCAGCCTGACGTAGTCCGCGACCTCGGTTATGTAGTCTGCGTTCCGGTAGCAGCACCCCCCCCACGAGTCGCCCCGGGAGCTCGATCTACCCTCGCTCGTAACGCAGCACATCTCAGGGCGCGCATCTGTATCGGGCTCGTAGGTCGGCTCCAGGAGGACGGAGACGCCGAGCGATGCCGCGTCATCGAGGAACGCCGTTATCTCCCGCGCGCGCTCTGGAGAGATATCGTCGCGGAAGAGGATCGTCTCGCACATCGGAAGCTCAAGCTCCGCGATGAGACGCAACATCGTGGCTCCGGATTCGGAGCCCGGATCGAAGTGGTAGGTCGCTCCGACGACCGGCCGTGTCGTACCATTCACATTTGAGGCTCCAGCGTGACGCGTTGTCGTGGCGTGAGAACGGTTCAGAACCAAGCATACCGCCGCACGTCCGACGACCCACACGGTGTGACGTCACCACGAGCGTCACCCGCCGAACCGTGCGAACGGCTTTCGCCTCGGAATGCTACGGGACATACCCCACTACCTGTGTTCACGCCGGTTGTGTCGCCGCAACACTAGTGAGTGCCGGCCGGGCTGTCGTGCCGCGTCGGGCAGATCTGCGACATCGTTGACCCAGTCAGCCCTACTTCGAGGGTGCGCCTGTCCGCCTGAACAACAGCAGCATGCCAGCGACGACTATCCCCGTGGCGGCGATCGTGAAGATCGGCACCGACGCGACCGGGCTCACCGCCGGCGCGACCAGGAGATGGATGTCGAGCCATCGGCCTGCGAGGAGCGCCAGACTCACCTGGAACAGGGCTGAAGCGCGTTGTTTCGAGTGGCCGGAGAGAAGCGCTAGGAACGGCACGGCGAAGTTAACGATGACGTTCAGCCAGAACAGCATCGACCACCCACCCGACAACCTGGCGGCGTAGTGGCCGGTTTCCTCGGGCAGGTTCGCGTACCAGATGAGCAAGTACTGACTCACCCAGATGTACCCCCAGAACATCGAGAACGCGAACAAGAGCTTTCCCAGATCGTGCAGCACGTCGCGCTCGACGGCGCGTCCGTCTTGTCGCGCCAGTGCGATCGTCGCGACGATCACCGCTGCGACGCCGCCCTGCAACGCACCGGCGATGCCGTAGATGCCGTACATCGTGCTGAACCACTCCGGCTCAAGCGACATCGTCCAATCCCAGAAAGCCACGCTGATGGTGATCGCCAGTATCGCAAGCGTCGCCGCCGATGTTCGCACCAACCGCGTTCGGGCTTTTGCGGACGGATCTCGCACCACGCTCATGACTCGACGGCTTACCAGCGTTACGAGCAAAGCCCAGATGGCCACGATGACCAGACCGCGCCCCAGGAAGAACGGCGCGTTCAGCCAGGCGGCCTTTCCGTGCAGGAGGTGGTTCTGGGCCGCTTCGGGGGCCGCCCATCGGTATAACGTCGACAATCCGAGCGGCAGCGTCACGATCAACACGAATGCCGGCGCCGGGTACATGCGAATGAGGCGGGTGCATACCTCGCGGAGCGGATGCCACCACCGGCCTCCGCCGACTACCTGGATCGCCATGAACAGAAGGACGCCGAGGGCAACGGTGATGCCGAACACGGCAGCCGTCAGCAGCCCCGACCAGGCCTCGTTAGCCCCCATGGCGACGCCGGTGGCGACGATGAGCACGCAAGCGGCGATCGCGATAGCCGGCAGTGAGAAGTAGGGCCGCGCGGTACGAGTCGGTGTCTCTGCCGCCATGGTCATGGTCCGCCCTCGGCAATCGGCTCGCCCTGCAGCGCGCGCATGTGGAGGACGACTCGCCACCGATCCATCGGCCACACCTGCGCGGCGTACGACGGCATGATACCTTGCCCGCGCGTGATGATGTGGAATATCTGTCCGTCCGGCCGCCCGCGAGCGCTGTCGGCCAGGAGGCTGGGCGGGTTCGGGAACCTACCTATGATGGGGCCGTCGCCGACGCCTGTAGCGCCATGGCATATCGCACAGAATGCGTCGAAGACCGCCTTGCCGCGCGCAACGTCTGCCGCGGTGGCCTCAAGCGGGCTGACCAGTTCACGCCCGGCGCGGCGTGCCTCGGCAGGTTCCGGGCCGTAGTCGAATGGCGTCGTGCCGTATGGCACCGTTCCGACCGGAGGCAGCAAGTGCTCTCTTCCAGGGATCGGGAACATATCGTACGCGTCGTAAGGGATGGATTTGTCCATCCCGGGCAGAACGATCACGCCTCGCTCCTGCGTCCCGTCGCCGCAACCGGCAACGCCTGCGAAGCCCGCGCAGCCGGCGACGCTCAACACGACAATGCAGAGACGACCGGTTCGGGTCACGTTACCCTCCAGCTATCTATGACTTCGATCGGCGCCAACTCATCCAGAAGCGCCCGGAAGCGGTCCGGCGAGAAACCGCCGTCTCGTTCTATCACCAGCACGACGAAGCGGTCGTCGGTTACGCCGGGCGATGGCTGTCGAGCCGGGATGTCGCCCCGAAACGTCGGGCGTAGCCGCCCCCGGAAGAGCAACGCGGCCACGGTTGCGATGGCCGCGATCAGAACGGTTACCTCGAAGCCCACAGGTATGAGCCCCGGGATTGCCATGTCCGACTTACCGCCGATGTTGAGCGGCCAGTCGACCGTGTGCGTCCACACCTGAAACCCGAACGCGAGCGTGCTACCCGCAAGGCCACCGACGAACGTCGCCCATGGCAGCCTCGTCTCCCTTAAGCCCACGGCCTCTTCCATCCCGGGTATCGGGAACGGGCCGTGTGTATCCAGCACCTCGAATCCGGCTTTCCGAAGCGCGCGTACCGCCGAGATCGTCTTGTGCGGGTGGTCGAAGGCGACGGCGTGAATCCGTTGTCGTTCGATGCTTGCGTCGTCGTCGCGTATCCAACTACGAATGGTCACTGTCGTCCGCCTCCTCCCTCTCGTCGGCGAGCGTGTGCTTTACCTCGTGGAACGCTACTACCGGTGCTATCCGTACGAACAGCAGAAAAGCGGTGAAGAACAGCCCGAAGCTGCCCAACAGGATGCCAATCTCGACGAGACTCGGAGTGTAGTAGCTCCACGACGACGGCAGGTAGTCGCGATGCAGCGAAGTGACGATAATGTTGAAGCGCTCGAACCACATGCCTACATTCACGAGGAGCGACGCGACGAAAATGAGCGGCACCGTGCGACGCACCTTTCTGAACCAGAACATCTGAGGCACAAGGACGTTGCACGTTACCATCGTCCAGTACGCCCACGCATACGGCCCGAACGCCCGGTTGTAGAACGTGAATCGCTCGTAGATGTTGCCGCTATACCACGCCATGAACAGCTCGGTGCCGTACGCGAGGGCGACGATCAGCCCCGTCGTAAGCAGCACCTTGCACATGTTGTCCAGGTGCTGGACGGTTATGTAACGCTCGAGGCCCAACAGGCGTCGCGTGATGATCACCAGCGTCAGCACCATCGCGAATCCGCTGAAGACGGCGCCCGCGACGAAATACGGAGGGAAGATCGTTGTATGCCAGCCGGGTATCACAGCCGTTGCGAAATCGAACGAGACTATCGTGTGGACCGATACCACCAATGGCGTCGCGAGGCCGGCCAGCAGCAGGCTGGCTTTGTCGTACCGCTGCCACGTGCGGGTCGAGCCATCCCACTTCATGCTCAGGAACGCGTAGATGCGCTTTCTCAGCCCCTTTGCACGGTCGCGGAGTGTCGCGAAATCGGGGATCATGCCGATGTACCAGAACATCAGCGAAACGATGAAGTAGGTCGAGATAGCAAACACGTCCCACAGCAGCGGCGACTGGAAATTCACCCACAGCGACCCGCGGCTGTTCGGGTAGGGCACCATCCAGAATGCCAGCCACGGGCGCCCCATGTGGAGGACCGGGAATATCCCCGCGCACATTACGGCGAAAATCGTCATGGCCTCGGCTGCCCGTGCGATCGATGTGCGCCAGCGCTGCCGCAGCAACAGAAGGATCGCGGAGATCAGCGTTCCTGCGTGACCGATGCCGATCCAGAAGACGAAGTTGGTGATCGCGAAGCCCCAGCCGATGGTGCGGTTCAGCCCCCAGACTCCGATCCCCTCGTACACCGTCCATGCGATCAGCGCGACGCCCAGAGCAAGCGCGGCGACCGCGGCCAGGAACGCACTCCACCAGCCCTTCCCCGGAAACCGTTCAAGCGGCGCGGATATTTCGTCGGTTACCTGCGAGTAGGTCGGATCGCCCGCGATAAGCGGCTCGGCCGCCATGGTTTTCGACATCGCCACGCTCATGCCCCGGTTCCTTCATGGCTGGCGCCGTTACGTTGCCGGATGCGAGCCAGGTATGTGATCGAAGGCTCGACCCCCAGTTCGGCGAGCACCTGGAATGCTCGCGGGTCGTCTTTCACCACGTCCACGTCGCTGCCTGCGACCGAATCGTCGCCGAACGAGATGGCTCTCGCGGGGCAGCTCTGCTGGCAAGCCGTCTCGATGGGCGCGGCCTCGCCTCCGGATTTCGATTCGATGCGGGCCCGCTGTATACGTTGGACGCAGAAAGTGCACTTCTCCATCACACCGCGCGCCCGGACGACGACTTCGGGGTTGAGCACCATCCGCTCGATCTCGTCCTCTGGCGTGAAGTCGAACCAGTTGAACCGTCTGACTTTGTACGGGCAGTTGTTCGCGCAATAGCGTGTTCCGACGCAGCGGTTGTACACCTGCTGATTCAGGCCGTCGTCGCTGTGAACCGTCGCGGCTACCGGACAGACGGTCTCGCATGGCGCGTTGTCGCACTGAGCGCAGAGCATCGGCTCGAACAACACGTCGGGACTATCCGGTGCGCCCTGGAAATACCGGTCGATCCTCAGCCAGTAGATGTCTCGATGATCCGCCATGTTGTCCGGTCCGACGACCGGGAGGTTGTTCTCAGCCTGACACGCCACCACGCACGCGGCGCACCCGGTGCAGGCGTCGAGGTCGATGACCATGCCCCAGTGAGGCGAGTGCGTGCGTTTCTGCCAGAGACTACCTCCGCCGTGGTGCTCCGCCCCATGCACTTCCTCGCCCGGTTCGGACACCTGGTGGACTATGGGCCGACCTTCCGTCGACGAGTGCACCTGCATCAGCGGCAGCGCCTGCCGTGCCCCGGTCCGGCCGATCGTCGCCGCGAGGCCCGACGTGCGCAAGCCCTTACCATCGGCCACGATTAGCCGACATGCATTGCGCTCCTTGTCGGCGCCATCGCCGTCTTTCACGCCATACCCGATCGGAACGCCGACCACGTTCGGATGCTGACCCGGCAGAATGCGCGCCGGGAGCTCTACGGAGACGTCGCCAACGCCGATTTCTATGACGTCGCCGTCTTCGATCCCGGTCGACCCAGCAAGCTCCGGAGCAATCCGCGCCGTCGGCACCCACGACGTTCTGGTTAGCGGGTCGGGCAGCTCTCGTACCCACGGATTGGCGGCGTTCTTGCCATCCCGCACTCCGATTTCGGCGAGCAGCTCGACCGTCAGCTCGTCGGTCTCGCGCGGCGCGAATGCGGCACCCGTTTCGACCGATGCGCTCGACGACCTACCGAGGCGCGGAGCTGAGCTTGTCCGTGCCCACGCACGGGCGGCCTTGCGCGCCACGTCGGCGTTGACATGACCATCGGAGAGCGCGCCGTTCCACAGCGACGTGAACCCGGCAGCGCCCGCTTCAGCGTATACGTTTCGGCGCCATGAGTCCATCAGATGGAGACGGTAGTCGGTCGTGCCGGAGCCCATCCAGTGGAGGAAGTTCCCGATCGGATGTCGCGTGTCGAACAGTGGCCGGACCGCCGGCTGAACCAGCGTGAGCACGTCGTCGCGCGGCAGCGCATCGCCCCAGCACTCAAGCCCGTGATGGCTTGCCGCGACCAGATCGCACGCATCGTTCGTGGCGGCCGGCCTCTCGGCAATAGCCACCGACAGCGGCAGATCCCTCAGCAGCGACGCTATCTCATCGCCCGCGGGCAGTTCTTCGACCGGATTCTGCCCCAGGACGAACACGGCCCCGACCTCACCTCGCCTGAGTTCTTCGACAAACTCCAAGATGTCCGTATCTCGGCCGCGTCGGACGTTCGACGGCTGCCGCAAGTCGAGCGATCGGCCCTCTGCGCCGAGGATTCTGTTCATGAGAGCCACTGCCATCTGCTCGGCGACGTTGTTCGCGCCGCTAACGACGAGCGCGCCGTCGCCCTTCTGCCGAAGCTCTTCCGCCAGTGTACGAATCCGTTCCTCGTGGCTCGGCAGTTCGGGCAGGGAATCCGTCAGCCGACGGGCCATGGTGGCCGCATCGCCGCGTGCATCCGCTGCAACGGCCTTGAGCAGCCGGAGCGCTATAAGCCGTCGCTCGTCGGCGGTGGCCGAGATACGTTCGTCGGCAGCGGCTCCGGTGAGCGTGTGGTTGCCTTCGATCTGCACGTGCCGCCAGGCGTCGCCTTCCCGACGATGTCGGCGACGGGCCGCGTACTGAGCGGTGTGAGCCACCGGCTCGACACCCGCGCCCAGCAAGTCGGCGCCGATCACCAGAAGCAGGTCCGCGCGATCAATCGCCAACGATGGCGCTATGGCATCCCCGCCCTGGCGGGCATCGCCGTCAAGGCGCTCGTACGCGTCCATGATTGCAGACGCGTGCTCGACGCCGGCATCATACTCGACGAGCCGGCCGCTATGAAGGCGCAGGAACGCCTCGACGGTGCGGCGCGCGGTCGGGCTGACGAGCGTGGATGAGATGACGCGGACGGCTCGGCCACTCTCTTTGGCCGCCGCCAGGCCGGATCGCACTCGGGCGTCAAGGTCGGCCCAAGTCGTGACGGACCCGCCGGCAATTGGTGCGCGCAGGCGTCCGGCGTCGTAGAGGCCGCGGATGTGCGCCTGACCCAATACGCACAGTCCGCCGCGAGAGAGGGGGTGTGCCTTCAACCCTTCAAGCTTGATCGGGCGCCCTTCGCGAACTGTCGCCATCATCCCGCAGGCCGCCGGGCACGCCGTGCACGTGCTCGCGTAGTGCGTCGACACGCCGAGAGTGATCTCCTCAGGCGCCACCAAGTACGGAATAGCGTGCTCGACGGCTTGCCGTTCGCAAGCGGTCAACGTGGCAACGCCGCTGATGCCCAGGATCTTGAGAAAGGCGCGGCGGTCCATTGCGACGCTCTCTCCGCGCTCCTCCGGAACAACTTTGTCCGGACTGCCTTGCTGGTCGATCCATGGCCGGTCGTAGTCGGGCTTCATGACGTGTATCGGTTTCCCTCCGGAAGATGCGTCGTCCGGTCAGTGATGGCAGACGGCGCAGTCGGTCGGCGCCTTGTTGTCGCGGTGGCAGTTCACACAT
>CAZSJP010000114.1:0-1210 GCA_964606675.1 uncultured bacterium | reverse complement strand
CGGTCAGCAGCGCTGCGGCCGTCCCGCCGCGCGTCGTCGCGCTCGCAAGAGTCGCCTGTCGGGTGCGGTGGCACGTGATGCACCATCCCATCGTCAGCGGCGCCCATTGCGTCACGACGCCCATGCTCTCCACGGGGCCATGGCAATCCTGGCAGGCGACCCCGCCGTTGACGTGCGTGCTGTGGTCGAAATAGACATGGTCCGGCACCCTGTGAACCCGCACCCAGCGAATCGGCGTGCCGGACTCGATCGCCGCCGCCACCTTGACGACCTCCGGGTGCTTCTGCTGCACCTGTTTGTGGCAATTCATGCAGATCGACGCAGACGGAATCCCTGCGTAGCGACTCCGTTCAGCCGCGAAGTGGCAATACTGACACGGAATCTTCATCGCGCCCGCATGCACGGCGTGGGAGTAGACGATCGGCTGGATCGGCGCGTAGTTCTGGTTCGTAGGCTCGCAACCTTGGGCTGCGACCAGCGCCACCAGGAGAAGAGACAGTGACCAGGGCCGCCTCAGCATGGTAACTCGGCCCCCTTGCGGGAATAGAACCACCAATTCACCGCCAGGCACGTTCCGTAGTAGGCTGCAAATCCGTATAGTGCGAACTCCGGCGTGCCGGCGCTGATCTGCCCGCCGAACACACGGGGGATGATGAAAGCGCCGTACGCCGCGACAGCGGACGTCCACCCGAGGACCGGACCGGCCATCTCCGGCTTGAAGATGATCGGTATCATTCGGAACGTCGAGCCGTTGCCGATCCCTGTGGTGGTGAAGAGCAGGAGGAACAGGAGCATGAACGGGACGAAGTGCTCTTCCGGTGTGGCGGATTGTCCGGCAAGCTTGACGTAGTAGGCCACGCCTAGCGCCGCGCCGATCATCACCACCGTATCCCATTGGGTTACCCGCGCGCCGCCCCATTTGTCCGAAATCCAACCGCCGACAGGTCGCACAAGCGACCCAACGAGCGGCCCGAGCCACGCATAGGCAAGCGGGTTCGGCGCGTTCGGATTGATGTCGCCGTTGGGCAGGAAGCCGAAAATATCTTGGATGAGCTTCGGGAACGCCGCGGAGTAGCCAATGAAGGATCCGAACGTCATTGTGTAGAGCCATGTCATGACCCAGTTGTGTTTCTCGCGGAATATGACGAACTGCCCCGCTAGGATCTCGCGCACCATCGCATGCGTCAAATATCGCATGAGGGCCAGAGTG
>CAZSJP010000113.1:0-9459 GCA_964606675.1 uncultured bacterium | reverse complement strand
CGTGCAGTTCGTGAGCCTCCCGCCGCCAGAGTACCCGCCGCCGGAGCCCGCGGTGTTGTCAACGATCCGGCAGTTCGTGAAGCGCCCGTGGCCGGACGCACCGCCGCCAAGTCCGGTTGCTGAGTTCCCGACTATAGTACAATGGTCGAGCGTCGTGAGGCCGTTCGTGTGTATGCCTCCGCCGTTGGTCGCACTATTGCCCACGACGACGCAGTGCTCCAGCGAGGCCCCACCGAGTACCCTGATTCCGCCACCGTCATCTGCACCTGCGTGCCCGCCGCTGATCCTGACGTATCTGAGCGTCCCCGACCTGATCAGAAGGCGGCCGATGATTCGTATCGTGTCCGCCTCTGCGCCTTGGGCATCGACGCTACCATCAACCGTGATCTGCGCACCGGGGCGCATAGTTACGGTCACGCCCGGCTCGATCGTCAGCTTCTCACCGGCCGGCACGACGCTCTGAGCTTCTATGTGGTACGGGCTGCCCGCCCTGGTCCACGTCGTCGTGGTGATGACGGAATCGGGGGCAGGCAGGGCTTGGTCTGCCCTCACGGGATCGCCTGTGCGCGTGTGCATCGTAGACTCGCTGCCCCCGTGGGCGATTGTCGTCAGGTAGTAGTAATAGTCGCGCCCCGGGACCATCGACTGATCGGCGTACCCGGACGCCTCCGGGGGCAGCTCGGCCAGGAGGTCGAACGGCCTGTCTCCCTTGTAGCTATCCACGGCGCGGTAGACGCGCCAGCCGGCGATGCTCGCGCCGGTAGAGGCGTTAAGCGTCCACGAAAGCTCCGCATGATCAGCCGCCGAGTTCACCGCAAACGTCGCCGGGGCGGGTGGGGATAGCGACAGGATGCCGGCGTCGGCGGCCGCCTGGAACGCTGCCTCCAACTCGTCGCGCGTCGCGGCGTATCTCTGCCCGCCGGACCCGTCGTTGAACGTTGCCGACTCGTAGACGGCCTTGGCCTGCCGCATCGTCTTGAACAGGGAATCCTTCGCGCTGAAGACGAGGGCGTTCTTCTCTCCGTCTGTGACAACGCCGGCGAACCACCCGGCACCAACGTCCATGCAGGTCTCCAGGTCCACCCCGTTCACGCCATGGACGAACACGGCGTTGAGCGTATCGTACGCCGGGATACTGTCCGGCCCGAAACCGAACTGCTGCTCGACGTCGGTGACCTCGATATCGACGCCGAGCACTTTGCCCGGCCAGTAGATGTCCGAGGCGGCCGGGTCGTTGCTCGCCTTGATCCACGACCCGCCATAGGGGTGTGCGCCGCGACCGGGCGTGCTCTGGTGTGCGCCGAGGTAGTACTCGCCGCTTCTCTGCCGCCCCCACAGCATCTGGTTGTATTTGGCCTCGTGACCGTCCGGCCCGGTCTGTATGAGCGTGCCGGAGTTGGCCCAACCCACCGTCCGAGGCTGCGCCGGGTCGTCCCGTCGGTCGGACGTCGAGCGGTCGTAGTGCAGCAACAAGCACCCGCCGTCCTTGGCGCTCAGGAGCTCGCCCGTCACGGGGTCGGGGTCTCCATGGTCGTCGGTGCTGCCGTTGTCGTAGGCGGCGAACTTCGATACGTCCTGGTCGCCGTCGCGAACCCAGACCAGGCGCATGTCTTCGGTGCGAGCGCCGTCGTAGTCGGCACCATAGTAGTTCCAGATCGAGTCGTTGTTCGTCTCCCAGGCGCTGTTCGTGGCGAATGCGCCCTTCGAACTGCGGTCCCATTGGAGCATCCAGCTCATCATCACGTCTCTGACGACCGGCCACGGCCCTTCGCTATCGACAAGGTCTGCCCCGAGCCTGCCCCATTTGCCGTCGTTGATCAGGCGCCAGTGGATCACGTGGAAGTCGTCGTTGTCGCGGCCGACAAACGAGTAGACCATGCGGTTGGCCGAGACGCCCATGCGCGTCCATGAGTACGTCTCAAGCTGCAGGTCGCACGGTATCGTCGGGTCGATGACGTCGATCTGATATGGGGCGTCGGCCTCGTCGCCGACGAGTTCGGTCGTAACACCCGGGACGGTTTCCTCGGTGGCAGACCAGAGGCGTTCGTTCACGACACCGTTCACCGTGACGATGGGGTACGCCTGGCGGAAGGTTCGACGTGCCAGCCGACCTTTGTACATTACCTGCACCAACGGTTCCGGCACCAGCTTCAGCGGCTCGGGCGGCGCCGTCAGGATGGCCTCGCCCCTCTCTCCGTCGTTCCTGCCGTCTCGCTGGCCGACCATGAACGGCCACTCCACGTCGTGGTGCTGCGGGTCGGGGACGTTTCTCGCGCCGATCAGGAAGCCCCTGTAGTTGGCATAGGCGCGGCAGGTGGTCCGCCCAGCGCGGATATCCCAGCCGCCAGGCCATGCCAGCGCGTCGCCGTAGCCGCCGTAGTTGCGGTTCGTGTAGTTGTCCCACAGATTGCCGATGTCGAGGTTACGGTGCATCTTGCCCCACCCGCTTCCTTGCGTCGGAGTTACAGGGGCGGCGAGCGCGGGCCCCGCCAGCGCGATTACCGCCGCGGCGCTCACAGCAACGCATGGGCCACAAGGGGTGCGGACCATCACTACTCTCCTTCCTAATGCGACGGCAGCTGTCGTGCGCTCTCACCTTACCAGCAACATCCGTCGCATCAGCGTTCCCTCTGCGCCTGTCAGCTGGTACAGATACATCCCGCTTGACACCTCACGGCCGATCGCGTCCAGGCCGTCGCACACTACCTGATGCGAGCCTGCCTCGGTGTTGCGGTCGACGGCGATCTCGGCCGGAACACCGAACGAGACATCCACCCCCGGCTCGGCGGTGGGTGTGCTGCCGACGGACGTCAGGGCCACCACGGGCGACACTGTGGAGGCGGCCAAGACGACCAGGAGCACCACGACTCGACAATGCATCACAACATCTCCCCTGTTGCGCATAACATCTAGCCGTGCCCACGCGCAAAATCGTTCCTCAATATGAATCTACGGGGCCTGAGTTCCAGGCCCAACGGATTCGAGTGTCCGCCCTCGCCCGATCCTCATCCGAACTACGTTCCTCGGGCAGGCGGCTGTCGAGGCCCGGCCGTTGCCATGCAACGCGGTCGCTCGTACAATAATGACGTAGATCATCATGTTCCCGCCGGACTTGTCACGCGTTCGACACGGAATCCAAGCCCATCCGCGTTGCCGCGCAAACGCGGACATCTTTCGCCCGCCCGCGCGGTTCGTCGTTGAACAGCGCAATCCGACTGCCGACGGCATGTCCCAAGAAACCGCTATGGATCGCGAACGCCTGACAACACACCCACTCTCGCTGCTCGCCGTATCGGGCCCCAACGCGGACGAGCGGGACGACGTCGTTGCGATCGAGGAGCCACTTGAGCTGCTGATCGGATACGGGGCCACCGAGGCACGTCGCGAGAAGTCGCTTTCCATAACGATGCGAACCCCCGGCAACGACGCCGAACTGGCGGTCGGTTTCCTGCTCGCCGAGCTGGTGATCTCGTCGCGCGAGGACGTTGTCGACGTCGTCGCGGCCGACTCCGGCGACAGCAACGTCGTCCGTGTGGACCTCCGCCCGCGCGTGGCGATCGACGAGATGCGCCTCCATCGGGATTTCCTGGCGAACTCAAGCTGCGGCGTGTGCGGTAGAGCGATTCTGGAGTCGCTCAACATGTCCGGCATGCCCACGTTGCCGCTCGGCGGGCTAGTCGTTCGCGCCGAAGCCATCGTCGGCCTGCAAGGCAAACTTCGCGGCGCGCAGTCGGTGTTCGAGAGCACCGGAGGGGTCCATGCCGCCGGGCTGTTCTCACCCGACGGCGGTCTGCTTCTCGTTCGCGAAGACATTGGCCGACACAATGCAGTCGACAAGGTCGTGGGTTCGCAGGTGATCGCAGGCGCGTCGTGCCGCGAGACCATCCTCGCCGTCAGCGGTAGGGTCAGCTTCGAGGTCGTCCAGAAGGCGCTTGCTGCCGGGATACCCGTGCTGGTCTCCGTCGGTGCGCCCTCGAGCCTGGCTGTGACAATCGCGGATGAGTTCGGCATGACGTTGGTCGGATTCGCCCGTGGAGAACGGTTCAACGTCTACACCGGCAGCCACAGAGTTCTGTTGCCGAAGTCCGAACGGATTGGCAAGGTGTAGCGTGTCAACTGACTGGCGTAAGTCGGTGGTTCGCGCCGGCCTCGGAGGAGCGATGTAGTGTCAGACGTTCGCGAGCACGAACGCGTGCTCGATTTGCTCGAAGAGCGTGGCAAGCTGACCGACGAGGCGGTGCGCGAAGTCTCGGAGGCTACCGGCGTACCGGAAGCGGCGGTGTGGGGCGCAGCTTCGTTCTACTCGATGCTGCGGGCCGAGCCGGGAACGACCCACGTCTGCAACGGACTGTCGTGCCGTCTGGCGGGGTCGGCCGACTTCGTATCGCGCCTCCGGGCCGATGGCTGCAACGTCGAGGAGACGGGCTGTCTCGGCCAGTGCGACCGCGCGCCGGCAGCACTGAGAGCGGACCTGGAGGTCCTCAGCGGCGCCAAGCGAACCCGCGCGGTCACAGAGGACGACCCCGACCTGCCGATCAACCTCGCCGGGCGCGCCGACCACTCCGGCGCAGCGTTCGCCAAAGCCGAGGAGATGGGTTCCGAGGCGGTGATCGACGCCGTCGAACGGTCGCAACTGCGTGGCCGGGGCGGGGCAGGATTCCCTGCGCACACGAAATGGCGCGCCGTGGCCGGACGAACGGAACCGGAGCGATACGTAGTCTGCAACGCCGACGAAGGCGAGCCAGGAACGTTCAAGGACCGCGAAGTTCTGCTCAGGCGCCCGGACCTGGTGCTCGAAGGGCTTGCGATAGCCGCGCGGGCAGTCGGGGCACGAGCGATCTACGTATACGTCCGTGGTGAGTTCCGCGAAGCAAGGGAATCGTTCGAGCGCGGGGTCGAGCTTGCCGGCTACCTCGGCGACATCGCGGTAGAGATCGTATCGGGCCACGGAGCGTACATCTGCGGCGAAGAGACTGCCCTGCTGGAAGCGCTCGAAGGCCGGCGCGGCATGCCGTCGATGAAGCCGCCGTTTCCCACCGAATCGGGGTTTCGCGATTCGCCGGCGCTCATTCACAACGTCGAGACGATCGCGTGCATACCGTCGATCGTCGCCAATGGCGCCGATCGGTTCCGCACGATGGGCCGCACCGGTGCCGGAACGAAGCTCTACTGCGTCTCGGGGCACATATCGGTTCCCGGCGTCTACGAATTGCCGCTCGGCGTTGCACTCGACGAGCTAGCCGAAGAGGCCGGCGGATATGTCGGGACGCCGATCGCGTACTGCCCCGGCGGAGCATCGTCCGGCTTCCTTCCCATATCGGAACGCGCCCGGCCGCTCGATTTCGAGAGCCTCGCCGACATCGGGTCTATGCTCGGAAGCGCCGGAGTGGTAGTCCTGAACGACACGGTCGACATTGCCGAAGCCGCCCGGTGGCAGACTTCTTTCTTCGAGGCCGAGAGCTGCGGTCAGTGCGCGCCATGCCGGATCGGCACGCGGTACTTGCGCCGAGCCGTCGACGGCTACCTGCGAACCGGCGAGCCGTCTGAACTCCACCGCGTCGACGACGTAGCATGGGAGATGGAAGAGGCATCGGTCTGCGGGCTGGGTATGGTCGCCGCGAAACCGCTGACAAGCGCTCGGAGGCACTTCCCGGGTGCGTTCGCGTCGCGTACACCCATTGCGGACGAGGAGCGCTCGGCATGAGTGAGAGCTTCAGCATCACCATCGACGGCCGCGCATGCGAGACGACCGGCGGCGAGATGGTCCTCACCGTGGCGCGTCGAAACGAGATTGACATCCCCACGCTCTGCCACGATCCGCGGCTCGATCCGGCGGGGGCGTGCCGGATGTGCCTCGTCGAGGTGTCCGGCCAGAGACGCCTTCAGCCTGCATGCGCGTGGCCCGTGACGCCGGGGCTCGACGTTACGACCCGTTCGGCGCGTATCGCCCGGCACGTGCGAACGCTCCTCTCGCTGTACAACGCCGACCACGCGCTCGACGGCAACGGTCTGCCCGTCGAGACCGGGAAGGGCAGCGAACTGCGCCGCCTCGCGCGCGAACACCAGCCGCCCCGGCTCGAACAGATCGCCTCCCCGCGCAATGGACGACCGTCGGATGCAAATCCGTTTATCGCGTTCGACCCGGATCGGTGCTTGCTCTGCGCCAGATGCACGCGGTATTGCGCGGAGATCGAGGGCGTAAGCGCCATATCTCTGGCGTACCGCGGGAGCGAAACGACCGTCTCCACCCCGGGATCGCGCGGACTGCTCGACACGACGTGCGAGATGTGCGGCGGATGTATCGACGTCTGCCCGACGGGCGCGATGTCCGAGAAGAAAGCGCCTGCCGGGCTGACACCGGACGACGTCGCAAAGACTCGTACGACATGCCCGTACTGCGGCGTTGGCTGTCAGATGGACCTGAACGTCCACGATGGTCGCGTGGTCGGCGTCAGTAGCCCGCCACCCGGGACGACGGTGAACGACGGCAACCTGTGCGTGAAGGGCCGGTTCGCCTACGACTTCATTCACGACCCCGACCGGCTCACCCAGCCGCTGATTCGTCGGGACGGCGAGCTTGTGCCGGCGTCTTGGGACGAGGCGATACGTGCGGCCGCGGCCGGTCTTGCGCGCGTGCGGGAACGCCATGGGCCCGACAGCCTGTTCTTTGTATCGTCCGCGCGATGCACCGGCGAAGAGAACTACCTGGTGCAGAAACTCGCCAGGGCGGCCGCCGGAACGAACAACTGCCATCAGTGCGCGGCAACGTGTCATGCGCCTACCGTGGCAGGACTGGTGACGGCCCTGGGCACGGGCGCGATGACCAATTCGATCGACGAGATACGTGAGGCCGACGTCCTGTTCGTGATCGGGTCGAACACGACCGAAGCGCACCCGATCATCGGTATGGAGATGAAGCGAGCGGTCCGCAACGGCGCTCGCCTCTTCGTCGCCGACCCACGCGCAATCTGGCTCACCGGCCTCGCCGAGCGGCACCTTCAACTGCGCCCCGGCACGGACGTGTGGCTCATCAACGCTATGGTGAACGTGATCATCGCCGAAGGTATACACGACCGCGAGTACGTTCATGAGTACACAGAGGGATTCGACGACCTCCGTCGCGCGGTTGCGAAGTACACCCCGGAAGAAGCCGAAAACGTGACCGGCGTTCCGGCCGAGAGCATCCGCGAGACCGCGATCGCGTATGCGACGACGCGCAAGGCCGGCGTCTACTACACGCTCGGTATCACCGAGCACACGCACGGGACCGACAACGTGTTGGCGCTGGCGAATCTCGTTGCCATCACGGGACACTTCGGCGCCCGTTCGGCGGGGCTGAATCCGCTCCGTGGACAGAACAACGTGCAGGGCGCCAACGACGCCGGCGCGTCGCCCACGTATCTGCCCGGCTACCAGCTTTCGGCCGATGCTGAAGTGCGTGAGCGTTTCGGGCAGGCGTGGGGCGTCTCGATGCCATCCGAACCGGGCATCAACCTGAACGAGCTGGTGCCGGCGCTGGCGTCCAGCACCGTCAGAGGCTTGTTCATCATGGGCGAGAACGTCGTTATCTCCGAGCCGGACGCCGCGGCGGTCGAGGAAGCGCTGAACCGGTGCGAGTTCTTTGTCTGCCAGGACATCTTCCCGAACGAAACGACGCAGTTCGCCGACGTCGTCTTGCCGGGCGCGTGCTACGCGGAGAAGGACGGAATCTTCACGAACAGCGACCGGCGGGTTCAGCGCGTGCGCAAGGCGGTCGATCCTCCCGGTGAGGCACGCCCCGATTGGGAGATAGTCTGCGACCTCGCCCGAGCGATGGGGTACCCGATGCCCCGCTACGCGGGCACTGCGGAGGTTTACGCCGAGATGGCGTCGCTAGCGCCGCGGTTCTCGGGCATCTCATATGACCGATTGGAGTCCGAAGGCGGATTGCAGTGGCCATGCCCGGCCCCGGACCATCCCGGTACGCCGACGCTCCACGTCGGCGCACCGATCCGCGGAAAGGTGGCTTTGCAGGCCATCGAGTATCGCCCGAGCGCCGAACTGCCCGACTCGGAGTTCCCGCTCGTGCTGTCCACCGGTCGAACGCTGTATCAGTACAACTCGGCCACGATGACACGACGCGACGCGCTCGATTCGGCGCGGGATGGGCGGAACTTCGTCGAGTTGCACCCAAGGGATGCGCGGGACCGCGGCGTCGAGGACGGCGGCTTGGTGCGCGTGCGTTCGCGGCGGGGTAGTGTCGACACCGAGGCCCGGATCAGCCGACGAGTGCGCCCAGGCTGCGTCTGGATGCCGATGCACTTCGGTGAGGGGCGCGCCAATCTTCTGACCAACCCGGCGGGCGACAGCAAGACAGGCACGCCGGAATACAAAGTCTGTGCGGTCGCTATCGAGCGAGCCGGCGCAGCGGCCGACACCGTCTCGTAGGCAGGGAATATCCATGCCCGACAGCAACGCACCTCTCCTCGACTCCTGCGGGCGGACGCACACCTATCTGCGGTTGTCGGTGACCAACCGGTGCAACATGCGCTGCAGCTACTGCAAGCCGCGAGGCGACGGGCAGCATGGCCCCAAACCGGTCGACGAATCGGACGCGCTTGAGCAGGGACGGGTGCTCTCGTGCGCGGAGATCGAGCGCCTCGTGCGGCTGCTGGCCGAGGTGGGCGTCTCCAAAGTTCGGATCACCGGCGGCGAGCCGCTCGTTCGCCCCGACATATTGGAGGTCGTCCGCGGCGTCTCCGAGATTCCAGGTATCGACGTCCTTGCAGCTACGTCGAACGGCATGCTGCTCGGTGAACTCTCCAACGAGCTTCGTGAGGCCGGCCTGACGCACCTCAACGTGAGCCTGGACACGCTACGATGGGAGCGTTTCGGCAGTATCGCCGGCAGAGACGCGTTCGACCGCGTGTTGGCCGGAATCGACACGGCGCAGCGTGCCGGATTCGATGCGCTGAAACTCAACGTCGTCGTGATGCGAGGCGTGAACGACGACGAACTCGCGGATTTCGTCCGATTCGGCGCAGAACGAGGCATCGAGGTACGATTCATAGAGTTCATGCCGTTCCGCTCGAACAGGTGGAGCGAAGGGCGCCTCGTGACGTGCGCAGAGATGCTGTCTCTCCTCGGCGAGCAGTATCGACTCATCGAGTTGGCGAACGGCGATAGAGGAGTTGCACGCCGCTACCGTATCGAGCCGTCGGGCGCGACCATCGGCATCATCTCATCGCTCTCGCGTCCATTCTGCACCGACTGCAACCGCCTCCGCCTGACTGCCGACGGCACGCTCAAGACGTGCTTGTTCCAGGCGCCGGCGCTCAGCCTCGCGGCCCTCCTCAACCAAGGAGCCGACGACGCAACGCTGCGCAGCGAGATACGGCGAGTGGTTGCGAGCAAGCCCGACGCTCGCCCGGACGTTGCCGAGCTGAGGACGGCTGCCGGTCACGAGATGTCGCTCATAGG
>CAZSJP010000112.1:0-9464 GCA_964606675.1 uncultured bacterium | reverse complement strand
GTCAGCCAACGTTCGCCGTTCCCTTGCGCTCACGTGTCCGGACGCGTTCGACGACTTCGGCCACCTGCTGGTCGATCGTCAAGCTCGTCGTGTCCAGAGGCACGGAATCCTCCGACGGACGCAACGGAGCGACCGCTCGCGTAGAGTCGTGCTCGTCTCTACGTTCAAGGTCGGCTACTACGTCCGCAAGCTCATGCCCAATGCCCCGAAGCAGCATCTCTTTCTGCCGCCGCTTCGCCCGTTCCTCAACAGAGGCAACGATGAAGATCTTGACGTCGGCGTCGGGGAACACGACCGTGCCGATATCGCGCCCTTCCATCACCACGTCTCTGCGCCGGCCCATCTCGCGCTGCTGTGCGACGATCTCTTCTCTCACGCCGGCCACTTCGCTCACGCGCGATACGTGGAGATCCACGACGGGCTGACGAATCTCGTCGCTCACGTCCTCACCGTCGAGCAGTACGGCGGGGCGCTCGTCGCCGGGTGTCAGATCGATCTTGGCGAGTAGCGCTACATTCGTCAGCGCGTCGTCGTCGTCGAGCGGCGTGCCTCCGCGCAACGCTTTGAGCGTTACGGCGCGGTACATCGCGCCCGTATCGATATGAGCGAAGCCCAACTCCCGCGCCACGAGCCTAGCCGTAGTCGTCTTCCCCGATCCTGCAGGCCCGTCGATGGCGACTACCATTCGCGCTCTCCCACTACGTCGCCGATTCGATCGCGACGATGAGCGCAAGTTCCGCATCGCTCACGGTGCGCCATTTCCCTAGCGGCAGGTCAGCCAGTTCAAGTCCGCCGATCGCTACTCTTTTCAGGTACTGCACGCGATGTCCGACTTCGCGGCACATGCGCCTGACCTGACGCTTGCGGCCTTCCCGAAGCACGATGTCAAGCTCCGATGAGCGATCGCCGACCCCGGCGATGCGCACCTCGGCGGGCGCAGTCATCACACCGTCGAGGTCTACGCCCTTGCGGAGTGCGTCCGCCGCAGCCTCGTCGACGCGACCTTTGACTCTCGCTCGGTACAGCTTCGGCACACCATGCGACGGATGCGTTATCTCGTGCAACATCTGGCCGTCGTCGGTGAGCAGAAGCGCGCCCTCAGTGTCCAGGTCCAGCCGACCGACGGGCACCAAGCGGTGCAAATCGGGCGGTAGCAGATCGTAGACTGTGCGGGTGTGGTACGGATCGGATCTGGAAACCAGATAGCCTGCGGGCTTGTTGAGCAGGATCGTCGTTTTTGCTCCGATCGGCACCAGTGGCCGCCCGTCGACCGCCACTTCGTCCCGATCCGGGTCGACCGACTCGCCGACCCTGGCCGTGGACCCATTTATCGTAACCCGGCCCGCATCGACAAGCTCGTCCGCCCCGCGGCGAGAAGCTAGCCCGCAGCGTGCCACGAACGCGTTGATTCGCACTGATATACCTGCCGGTTGCGGAAGACGCTCCGCGACGGACCCAAACTGTCAATCTGGTCGCTGAATCGAGACGAGATGAAACCGATTCTTTAAATGTATCGACGCAACGGAAATCAGTCAAGGGTATTGCGTATAGGCAGCCCTGCACGCGCGCGCTCAGGCGCGGGGCCGGCAGGCGACAAGGGGTATGTCTGTGGCGGAGTGAGGGCTGGTTCACTCGACCCTCGCCGTTGACATGCCGGAGCGCCGGCCCGGTTACGGGCTGATGAGATCGGCGCACTCGCTCCGGGTGTACTCGTTGAGAGCCGCCTGCTGCTCGTCGCTGGCGGTGAGGAGCGGCTTGCGGCTCTTTCCGCACTTCAGCTTCGAGCCAGCCGTGCACATCGCCTTGAACCGGCACATCATGTTGAGCCCGGCCAGTTCAGGATGTCCCGCCATGCCGCTGTATGCGTCGTGGAGCCGACGTTCCATCTTGACCGCCTCGTCCCACTTCCCTGCTACGCAGGTTCGGTAGAGCTTGACGAGGTACTCTGGGAAGACCGCCGATGCCATGCTGAAGATGCCGCGGCCGCCAAGGCGCATGGACGAGACGAACCACGTCAGGTCGGTGGCGGTCATGTACGCGACCGAGTCGTCGCGCAGAAGCTGCGTCAGCATGTCGAAGTCGTTGTGCCCTTCTTTCGATCCGCAGAAATTGGGCAGCTTCTTGAGTTCGGCGTAGATCGGCTCGGTGTGCAGTTGCGACGTGCCGGGATTGTTGTACACGACAATCCCGATGTCGGGACACGCCTCGCTCAGGTCCTTCCAGAACGTCACCAACTCGGGGTCCGTGAACGTGATGTAGTACGGGCTGACGTTCATCACCGCGTCGGCGCCGATTTCCATCGCGTACCGAGTGCGCATGATCGCTTCCTCGGTGTTGACGGCGGAGCATCCCGCGATGGCGGTCACCTTCCCGCGGCATTCATCCACGAATACCTCGATGACCTTTTTGAGCATGTCCCACGTCATCGTGTGGAACTCGCCATTGCTGCCCGTGATCGTAATCGCGTCGACTTCGGCGGCGATCAGCGCTTTGCAGTTGTGACGCATCGCGTCTTCGTCGAACTCACCGCTCTTCGTGAACGGCGTCGGCGGCAGCGCGTAAAGGCCGCCCATCGTTTCCCTTGTGAGCATCGGTGATCTCCCTCGGTGTTGGTGAACGTGTGCCGCCAATCCGAACGACACTGCACGGCGCGTCGCTCGGTGCGCATCTATGCTAGTATACCCGACGAGTGGGGTTGGCGCAACGCTTGGCCGTGCCGATCCGTAGCCACCCGCCCGGCACGACCGCCGTCAGCACTTGCCCCGGTGCGCCCGCCGCATTATCAAATGTCGTTCCGAGTTCTTCCATGCCTCCTTCACGGACCGAGCCATGCCGAACATGACCAAAGAGAGAGTCGTCCGGTACGACGACAAGACGGGCACAAAAGTCGTCCAGTTGACCTCGTTTCCTCTGCCGCACTACCACCAGTACTGCTACGGGCAATGGATCACGCGCGACGCGCGCACGCTGCTCTTCTTCGGCTACAGGGAGCTCGCCCGAGGCGCGCCTGTCGACCTCTGGCGCGTAGACAACGACGGCGACAACCTGGCACCGGTCGCCAACGACGCCGGGTGGTCGGTGATCGCGCCCGATGCGTCGACCGTGTATTTCGCACGGGGCGGATCGATCTGGCGCGTGGGGCTTCACGGGGACGGACTCGAAGAGGAGGTCGTTCGCGAGCCGGAGGCCGACTCGATGGACGTCAGCGTTGTCAGCCCCGACGGGAGGTACGTCTTCGCGCAGAGCCATCTGAAGGAGGGCGGCTTCGACGTGCTCAGGCTCGACACCCGAAGCGGCGAAGCCGAGAGCGTGTGCCGGACCCCCGGCGTCATGCATTTACAGCTCTATATGCAGGGCGGCTTGCTCGCCACTATCGGGCCTCCCGACATGCCCCACGGGATATACGCGTTCTCATTCGACGGGGACGACTTCAGAGCCGTGCCGTTTGCTGAGTCGACCAACCACTTCGCCGCCCTCGGAGGCGGCGAGCACGTGGTGACAACGCTGCCGTCTCCGGGCAACGCGATAGACGTAGCAGTCCCGCGCCACCCTGGGGAACCGTCTGACGATGACGGCGAACCGGCGCCCGAGGTGTACATCCTTGCCGACGGCGTGGGCTTCTGGCATCCGACGTCGGATGCTCGCGGCGAGTGGGTAGTTGCCGACACGAACTGGCCCGACGTCGGACTGCAGCTCATCCATGCTCCGAGCGGCCGTTACCGAACGCTCTGCCAGACAGGGGCATCGGGCGGACACCCGCAGTGGGCACACGCTCACCCGCGCCTGGCGCCGGACGGAAGCTACGTCGTCTTCGACAGCGACAAGAGCGGCATATGCCAGGTCCATGCCGCCCATATCGACGACCGGATCAAAGATGAGCTGAGGAGTGGCGATGGCACGGGCAACCAGGAGGATCCCGATGCCTGAACGAACATGCGAGCGCATCGGCGGGTACGATCCCGATACGGGCGCGGAGGTAATCCAGCTCACCAGCTTCCCGCTGATGCACAACCATCCGGGCTCCGGCGAGTGGATTACGAGCGACGATCGCACGCTTCTGCTGTACGAGTTTCGAGGGTCGGAGCGCGAAGCCCCGCGCGATCTCTACCGAGTGGAGTCCGACGGGAGCGATCTCATGCTCTTGGCCCGAGGCACGAGCGGCGGTGTAATCTCCGCGGACGAGCGCCACGTGTACGCCGGGCGAGGCGGCACGGTTCTCCGAATCTCACTAGATGGTGACGGCGAGGAGGAAATCGCGGCCGTACCCGCATACGCCAACGTGCATATCTCGACACGAAGCCCGGACGGACGCCTCCTGTTCGGTGCTGCGATGCGGAAAGACGGCTCGCTGGACATCGTCCGCATCGATCCGGTCGGCGGGTCGGTCGAGGCCATCTGCCGCGCAAGCTACACGATGCCGGTGCAGATGCACGGCGAGCGGTCCGACAAACTTCTGGCATCTATAGCGCCGATCGACGAGGACGGCAGGGCGCTGATCCCGTTCGGGGTGTATGAGTTCACGTTCGACGGAACCGATTTTCGCAGAGTGCCGTTCACACGCGGGACCAACCACTATGTGTCGCTCGGACGGACAGGTAGCGTCGTCACGACGGTAGACCACCCGGGCCGCCAGGCCCGGCGACGCGGAATCCCGCGTCATCGCGGAAGGAGCGGGGTTCTGGCACGTAGGAGCCGATGCTTCCGGCGAGTGGCTCATCGCCGACACTAACTGGCCGGACGTCGGGCTGCAACTCGTCCACGCCCCGAGCGGCAGATACAGCATGCTCTGCCGCACCGGCGCAAGCGGGGGCCATCCGCAATGGACGCACGCGCATCCCGTGCTCTCGCCAGGTGCGACATACGCCCTGTACACAAGCGATCGGACGGGAATTATGCAACTGTACCTGGCGCGGATCGGCGACGACCTGAAATCCTCGCTGAGCGCCGGAACGTGACCCTCTGGCCGACTCGCGGCGTGCGGCCCGCGAGGTCCGCGCGATATCTGCCGATGAAGGCCTGTCCGCCCCGTCGGCTCGCGCGTATTCTGCCGGATGTTGGCGGGACCCGGTGTGCAAGTGCCAATTCGGACTTGGCGAAACCGGGTGGAATCTGCATATTCGGTCATTGAGTGCGAAAACCGTTCATTCCGGGGACCGACGCATGAGATTGCAGCTGCTGCTTGTCGACGGAGACCGAGGTTCGTCGATGATAATGCAGGAGATCATCGGCAAGTGGGGGTTCGATATCTCCGTGTGCCGCACGGTGGCGCAGGCAGTCGAGAGGCTGTGCGACCGTGGCGTCGATATCGTCGTCACGGAGCTGTCTCTGCCGGATGGTAGCGGCCTCGACGTTGTGCGCCACGCGCAAGAATGCGACTACCCGGTTGCATCCATTCTGATCTCCGATCACGGTACCGTCGCCAGCGCCGTCGAGGCTATCAGGATGGGCGCCTACGACTTCCTCATCAAGCCGGTAGACCTGGCCAAGCTCAAGGCGATCCTTCCCTCGGCTCACGAGAAAGAGCAACTGCGCTACGAGAATCGGCAACTGCGATCGAGGATCAGCGAAGAGGCGCGGCCGGAGAAGATCGTCGGGCAGAGCGGATCGATCCGCCGCGTGATAGACAAGATCCGCCTCGCGGCCGGAGCGCGGGCAACCGTTCTCATCACCGGCGACAGTGGCACCGGCAAAGAAGTGATCGCCTCGGCGATCCACGAGCTCAGCCCCCGCAGCAAGCAGCCTCTCGTCAAAGTCGCCTGCGGAGCGCTGTCGCCACAGCTGCTCGAGAGCGAGCTGTTCGGACACGAACGAGGCGCGTTCACCGGCGCGGTTGCCAGAAGGCGAGGTCGCTTCGAACTGGCGCACACCGGAACGCTGTTTCTCGACGAGATAGACGGCCTGGAAATAGGGTTGCAGGGGAAGCTGCTCCGCGTCCTGCAGGAGAGGCAATTCGAACGAGTGGGCGGAGAGGAAACCGTGTCGGTCGACGTGCGGCTCATCGCTGCGACCAACGCGGATCTAGAGTCTATGGTCGAGCAGGGCGCGTTTCGCAAGGATCTGTTCTACAGGCTGAACGTGGTTCGGATCGACGCACCGTCGCTGAGAGAGCGCAGGGAGGACATCCCACTTCTGGCGCAGCATTTCGTCCGGCTCTACTCGGAAGAGAACGGCAAGGCTATCGAGGGCATGGACCCAGGCGCGATGTCGACTCTTCAGAGCTACGAATGGCCGGGCAACGTGCGGGAACTGGAAAACGCGATCGAAAGCGCCGTGGTGATGTGCCCAGGCGCCATGATCGCGGCCGAGCACCTGCCGGATCACATCGCGAGCGGTCCTCCGGAGGAAGTTAGCTTCGGTGTTGGCGTTACCCTTGCGGAGATCGAACGGCAGGCGCTGGAGGCGACGTTGCGCGCCACCGGCGGCAACAAGACTCTGGCTGCCAAGATGCTCGGCATCGGCGTGCGAACCATTCACGACAAGATCAAGCGTTACGGCAAGGAGGAGTAACGTCGCGGGCCATGCTCGCGACGCTACGGCACGCTCGTTGCTGTGTCTCGCCCCATTGGGGGCCGCCTGGAGAAGACGGGCCATCGCCGGAGAGCGCGCAACGCGCGACGCGATCCGATAGGGTCCCACTGCGGCGCGAGGAACTGGACTATGGCGACCTCGGGTCCATCGGACGTACACGCGAATGCGGGTCAGCTGTCGTGGATGGAGCAGACGATCGACTTGCTCCGGACGCGCGGATACCTCACGATGAATGTCCGCCTCGGCCAAGAAGAGGTCCTGATCGTGAGCGGCCCGACAGGCGAGGCGGCCGTGATCGACCTTACGCACGGTACCGACGCGCATTGGC
The DNA here is from genome assembly GCA_964606675.1 of uncultured bacterium. Classification (GTDB taxonomy): domain Bacteria; phylum Latescibacterota; class MWCZ01; order MWCZ01; family MWCZ01; genus CAZSJP01. The sequence goes on along the minus strand of CAZSJP010000112.1, from coordinate 2,608 downwards.
GAGACGCCTGGGTCGGGGTGCGGCAGGTCTTGCCCCGAATGCCCGTTGTGGCCGTTGTGCCGGACGATGACGACCCTCGTGCCGAAGACTATCAGGTCCCCGTGATAACGGTGCCCGACCCGTCGGATGCGCTGCGTGTCGTCGAAGCCGTCGAAGAGATTCTCCATCCGCCTCGAAGCACCTGAGAACGCCCGTATCGCGTCAACCGCGAAGTCGTACCCCCGCCCACCGAGTCCCCGGCCGCAGCGGCTCCTGCGCCAGTCGTTCACCCTCCTATTGCAATACGCCCGGCGCCTGTCTATTATGACGTGAGAGGCTCGTCCCGACGAACCGACGTCAACGACCAGGCGCCCAGGATGGTTCCCCCGTCGTGAGTGCGGACAACGTTCGAGCGACCCCACCACCGGGCTGGAAATCGATGGACTCTCCTTCGCGCGCCGACACCCTGTTGGAGCGAGCAGCGCTCCGGATGGCGACGCCGTTCGTCTTAGTCGACGCCGGCGGAGGCATCGTCGCGTGGAATCATGGTGCCGAGGCGCTGCTCGGTTGGACGAGCCAGGAGGCCATCGGGCAGCCGCTCGGTATCCTCTATCCCGATGCAACGGACGACCGGGCCGATGCCGCGCTGAAATTGCAGGCGCCGGCCGCCGATCCGACGGCGCCGTGCTCGGGCGAGACTTATCTGCGCCACAAGGACGGTGCGTCGCTCGCCGTCGCGTTCGCGATGGCGAGTGTTGTCGACGATGCGGGAGAACCCGCCGGGCGCAGCCTGTGTCTGCGCGACGTTACCCCGCAGAGGGCGCTCGAAAACCAGCTGCGATGGCGCATCGGCGAGATGGAACTTCTCGACGAGATCGCTCGCGCGGTCCAGGGCACGCTCGATCTCGACCGAATCCTCCAGACGATCCTCATCGCAGTGACGGCCGGGACCGGGCTTGGCTTCAATAGAGCGATTCTCTTCCTCGTCGGCGAAGGTGAACTCAGCGCACTTCTCGGGATGGGAGCGTCTAACTGGGAAGAGGCCGAGGTCTCGTGGTCACGCGTCGGAGCGCTCCCGAACCTGAGTTCCGTGATCGACGCGCTTCTGTCCGAGCCGGACACTGAGGCGACCATCGTTCGCGCGCTCACTGACGGCTGGAACATCCCGCTCGACGACGACGACGACGTGATCGTGCGGTGCGTTCGCGGCATCGAGTCGCGCATGTGCTCGCATCCGGAAGCGGAGGCTCCGGGATCGTTCGAGAGGCTCCGAAGCCCGATGTTCGCAGTCGTCCCGGTGGTCCACGGCGGGGAAGCGATTGGGGCGATACTGGCCGACAACGCCGTGACGCATCGCCAGATAGACGAACACGCCGTGCGCCTCCTGCGCCTGCTCGCGAACGCGGCGTCGGCGGCGATCATCAATGCGCGGCTCTACCAGCAACAGATCGACCACGCGAGGCGCCTGGAGGAAGCGAACCGGCAGATCAAGCATCAGCAGGAGTTGATGGTCCGTGGCCGCAACCTGGCCGCTCTGGGCGAGATCGCCGAAGCGATCAGCCACGAGGTGAAGGGGCCGCTCGTGCCTATCGGTGGGCTGGCGCGCGCGGTGAGACGCGACCTCGACGAATCATCGGCCGAGGCGCCGATGCTGGATACGATCATCAGCGAGACGAGCCGCCTCGAACGTGTCGTAGACAGCGTGCTCGCGCTCTCGAAACCCCCACGCCCGAACCCGCAGCCGATCGACGTGAAGAGTGCGGTCGGGGATGCCCTGGCGATATACCGCGCGGACGCTGAGGCCCGGCAGATCAAGCTTGTAGCCGACGTCGCCGACGACGTGGAGCCGCCTTCGTTCGATCGGGATCAGTGGCGCCAGATGCTGCAGCTACTGCTGGCGAATGCGCTTGCGGCGTCTCCCGACGGAGGCGACGTGCGCCTGGCGATACGAGGGACGGCCGACTCGGCATACCGGCTCACCGTCAGCGACACGGGAGCCGGCTACGACGCGAAGGACATCCCGAAGGTGTTCAGCGCATTCTATGCGGGAACGCCCACCGGAGACAGCATGGGTCTGAACGTGGTCGCTCAGATCGTCGAGCTGCACCACGGTCGTGTGTCGGTGGAGAGTGCTCCCGGCGCTGGCACCGGCATCAGCGTCGAGATCCCGCCGCCCGACGTGATGCGCAGGCTCATCGATAGCGATCTCGTCGAAGACCGCCGCGAAGACACCGGCGCCGAACTGGACCCGCTAACCGTGAACGCGTTCACCGTCGACAACGTCGACGATGTCGACGACGCCACCGACGGCTGAGCCGCATCGCCTGGCGGCCCGCGTCGCCGTGGTCGCGCTCATTCCCGACGTCTATGCTTCCTCGGTTCGTATCGTCACGCTCTCCATGACCAGCGGCTCGATCGGGTTGTCGCGCGAGTCGCGCTTCACCGCGACGATCTTGTCGGCCACGTCCATGCCATCCACGACTTTCCCGAATACGCTGTACTGACCGTCGAGGAACGGCGTGTCGGCGACGGTGATATAGAACTGGCTTCCGCTCGACCGTCGCTCAGGGTTGACCTGATCGCCCGTTCGTGCTGCCGCCACCGCGCCTCGCACGTGCTTGGCGCCGAT
>CAZSJP010000111.1:0-9465 GCA_964606675.1 uncultured bacterium | reverse complement strand
GCAACTGCTGAACCCCGCCGTGTTCCGCATGAGCGATGGGACGATCGTGCTCCCCTGCGACGCGGGTACGAAGCAGGATGGGGGCTGCGCGCTGTGGCTCAGCAGTGACGATGGCGAGACGTGGACCGACGCCGGCGGCACGATCCGCGGCATACACGCCGGCATCGTCGAGAGAACGGATGGCAGCCTCCTGGCTCTGGGGCGAGGCAACGACATGGACGGTATGATGCCGATGAGCGTGTCCGACGATGTCGGCGAGACCTGGGCCTACAGCGCGAGTTGCTTCCAGCCGATACGCCGCTGCCAGAGGCTCGTGCTGATGCGTTTGCGTGAAGGCCCGATCATGTTCGCCTCGTTCGCGAACGAGCCGCTGACGATCGTCGATGCCTCAGGCGGCGAACGGCGGATCGAGGGGATGTACACCGCTGTCTCGCATGACGAGGGCGAGACCTGGACGAACCATCGTCCCGTCAGCGACGACGGTCTGGAGCGCCCCATCGAGTCGTTCGACGGCTTCAGCACGCCGATGAGTGCGAGCAGATCGGAGCCTGTCGGGTACCTGGCGGCGTGTCAGGCCCGTAACGGCCTGATCCATCTCGTGAGCAGCCGGAATCACTACGCCTTCGATTACGCCTGGCTCGTGACGCCTCCGCCGGCGCTCGACTGACAGCCCGCACCGCGGAGATCGGATGATAGAGCACGGTCACACGAACTCGATCAGCATGCGGCTCGTACGCATCGAGCCTGGCGACTTCCTGATGGGGAACGACGCGCCGATCCACGGCGACCTCGTGCGCCTCGGCCACTGGCGATACGGGGACTTCGACGAACGGCCCGTTCGCCGCGTGTGGATCACCGAGCCGTTCGCTCTGGGAACCTGCCAGGTCACCAACGCCCAGTACGAGGAGTTCGATCCCTCGCATCGCGCTCTTCGTGGGAAGCTCGGGTTCTCGAGCGACGACGACGAGGCCGTGGTGTTCGTCAGTTGGCACGACGCGGTTGCGTACTGCGAGTGGCTGGCGAACAAGGAGGGGCTTCCGTACTGCCTGCCCACCGAAGCGCAGTGGGAGTACGCCTGCCGCGCCGGTACCACGACCGCATATTCCACCGGCGAGCTTCTGCCGCCTGAGTTCCACAAGAATGCTCGCATGACGTGGTACCCCGACATGCGAGTCGGCGCCGACGAGGACATGAAAGTCCGGCTTATCGTGGGGCAGACCCCGCCTAACGCGTGGGGGCTGTACGACATGCACGGCAACGTCGAGGAGTGGTGCAGCGACTGGTACGGTCCGCCCGACATGCGACGTAACGGCGGTGTCACAGACCCCGTCGGCAGGATCGACGGCGATTTCCGCGTCACGCGCGGCGGCAGTCATTCAACAGAGCTCTACTACCTGCGATCCGCCAACCGCTCCGGCGCGCTGCCGGAAGAACGGAACTGGCTGATAGGATTCCGTGTGGCCGTCTCTGACGTGAAGCCTCTGATGCCCCCGGTCGCGCTGCCGCTCCCGCTGCACCGACGGAACGTAAGGCCGGAAGCCCCGAACGATGTCCACGTTGGTCCCGATGCATCCACGCCGTACTTCGTCGGTCCGCGCGTGTACGTGAGTATCCCGCCGGAGTCGTACGGTCCGATGTTCTCGTTCCACAACTACTCCCCGGCCGTCGCGTCGTGCCCGAACGGCGACCTGCTGGCGATCTGGTTCTCGTGCCAGGAGGAGCCGGGACGAGAGCTATGCGTGCTGGCCAGCCGACTGCTCTGGGGTTCGGACGAGTGGGGACCTGCGTCGCCGTTCTGGGATACGCCCGATCGAAACGACGCGTGCAGCGCGCTGCTCAGCGACGGACACACTCTCTACCACCTCAACGGTTCGTCCATGGGCGCAACGTACGGGAGCCAGGCGACACTGATGCGCACGTCTGCCGACAGCGGCGCGACGTGGTCCAAGGCACGTCTGATCGTCCCCGAGCACGGGCTTCGTCACATTCCCAGCGCAACGGCCGTGACTCTGGAGGACGGCACGCTCGTTCTGCCATGCGACGCGCTCGCCGACGCGGGCCCTGACGGGCGCTGGGGCACCCGCTTCGGTACCGCGCTCTGGCTGAGCGAAGACGCAGGAGACACCTGGCACGACGCCGGCGGCACGATCGCAGGCATACACGCGGGGGTTGTGGAGCTTGACGACGGTCGGCTCATGGCGTTCGGACGCGGAGAGGACATCGACGGTATGATGCCCATGAGCGTCTCCGACGATCGCGGCACAACATGGTCGCACTCCGCCAGTCCCTTCCAGCCGATCAAGTCCTGGCAGAGGCTAGTGCTTCTGCGTCTGCGCGAAGGCCCGATTATGTTCGTCTCATTCGCCAACGAACCGATGACCATAGTCGACGCGTCGGGCGCGCAACGACAGGTGGAAGGCGCTTTCACCGCCCTTTCGCACGATGAAGGGCGCACGTGGACGAACTACCGCCTCGTCAGCGACGACGGCGAGGAGCGCCCGATTGAGTTCTACGACGGGTACGAGTGGTCGATGGGAAAGAGCCGCTCGGAGCAGTATGGGTACCTGACTGCATGTCAGGCCCAGAACGGCTTGATCCATCTCCTGAGCAGCAGGAACCACTACGCCTTCAACTATACGTGGCTCGTGACGCCGCCACCCGCGTTGGGTTGAGGGCATGGGTGGCTAGTCGAAGCGGCGAGGGAGGGGTGCCCATGGTCGATGTACCCGATATCATGGCGACACTCGCGAAGGAGCGTCCGCTGTTCCACTCCGAGGCGGACTTCCAGCATACGATGGCTTGGGAGATACATTGTCGGTTGCCCGATACATCGGTCCGGCTGGAATACCCCGTTGTCCATGATGGGCGCCAGATGCACATTGACATCTGGGTCGGTAATCGGGATGGCGGCGTGGCGGTAGAACTGAAATGCGAGACGCGTGCGCTCGCCTGCAACGACAGGGGCGAGGTGTACGAACTGAGCAAACATGGCGCGTACCCGCAGGGCCGGTACGATTTCCTGAGGGATATCCAGAGAGTGGAGCATGTAGCTCTCAACAGAGGGGGCTGCGCGGCTCACGCCGTCTTCCTGACGAACGACAGTTCCTATTGGAGAGAGTCTGCGAAGGATGATATCGTCGACGCAGCATTCCGAGTGCACCAGGGCCGCGCGGTGTCGGGCGAGTTGAAGTGGGCCGAGGCAACGGGCGACCGCACGATGAAAGGCCGAGAGGATCCGATACACTTGCAGAGCGCATACACCACGGATTGGCAGCGGTACAGTGCTCCGAGCGATGGTCCGTGTGGCGAATTCAGGTATGTTCTCGCGAGTGTAGGGAGACATGGACCGGGCCGATGATCGGTGCAGCCGTCCCGTCAGTCCACTCCACCCCCCAAGGAGGACCCCACCATGACCACACCCACCCAAGGTCGACTGGTGATTCTGTCGGGCCCGTCGTGCGCCGGCAAGAGTCCGCTGGAGAAGGCGCTCGCGCGCTTCCACCCCGAGCTACGTAACGCGTTGCAGCCCATCGTCCTGTTCAACAGCCGCGCGGCTCGGCCCGGGGAGATGGACGGCGTCGATTACCACTTCCGCGCGAGGGCCAACGTCGAGGCGCTGGCCACCGACGACCGGTACGTCGTGATGGACGTCCGTGGCGACATGCAAGCACTGGACTTGCACGACCTCGCGGACATGCTGGCCCATGGAAACGCGTTCTTCGAAGGCAACCCGTTCGTCGGGCGCGCGCTGCTGACGCACCCGAGTCTCGACGCGGTCGAGAAGCTGAGCGTGTTCATGTCGCCTGTCTCCCGTGACGAGATACTTTACTTGCGGGCGCAGCCGGGCGCGTCGTTGCCCGATCTCGTCACCGACGTGATGCGGCGCAAGCTACTCCGCCGGACGCGCAAGCAGAAGGGCGAGCTGTCGCTCAAGGACCTGGAGAACATCGAGAAGCGAGCCGGGAGCGCGTACACTGAGCTAACGGACGCGCACCGGTTCGCGCACGTGATCGCCAACCACGACGGAGAGGACAGCGAGAACTGGGACGCGTTCTACTACCCGCTGGGCGATGCCCGCAAGGCACTCAAGGCGTTCGTCGCGCTGCTCGAAAGCGCCGTCCCTGACGAGGGCACCGTCCCCGACGGCGTCGAGCGGTGGGAAGCGGACCTGGTCGTATAGCGTCCGCCTCATGCGGCCGGCAGCGATCCGTCTCGGCACCCTTCGGTACTATTGCCACGAACCTTCAGTGATTTTGCGGGTTACCCGTGGCCCCTGCGCCATGCGGACGTATGTTCTCCGTGCGTGCCCGACGGTCGACGTCGGCCAATCCGCCCCCCACAGCTACGCGGCTTGCTCGGGGTCTGACGTTCTCACACACTTGCCCGGAGACAGAATGGGTTCCGCCGGTAGCACCGACCCCGTACTCCTCGTCTGCAACAAGCACGACGACACCATGTCATTCGTCGATCCGGTAGGACTCACGGTCCTGGCGACGATCCCTGTCGGGCCGAACCCGCACGAGATAGTCGTTACGCCGGACAACCGCACCGCGTATCTGTCGAACTACCGACCGCCGGGCAACACGATCTCCGTCATCGACCTCCGCAAGCGCAAGCACGTCGGGCAGATCGGCACCGGCGAGCTGACTCGCATCCACGGTGCGGCCATGGCTTCCGACGGCCGTCACGCCTATTTCACCGCGGGGCAGACAGGCTACGTCGTCGAGATCGACACCAAGACGAACGCCGTCACGCGGGGCATCCCGACCCACGGCGACATATCGCACATGGTGCTGGCGTCGGCCGACGGGGAACGGCTCTACACGGCGAACATCGAGACGCGGAACGTTTCGGTCCTGAGTACGTCCGACGCGCGGCTCATCAAGCGAATCCCTTGCGGCAGGGGCGTCGAGGGCATCGCTTTCACTCCCGACGGGCTTGGGATGTGGGCGCTGAATCAGGAGGCCGGCACCATCTCGGTCATCGAGCTTGCGACTCACACCGTCGTCGAGACGTTCCCGTGCCCGGGGATGCCCGTGCGTGTCGCGTTCACGTCGGATGGCAAGCTCGCGCTGGTGCCGTGCTGGACGGAGAACGGCGAGCTTGCGGTCATAGACGTGGAGACGCGGACGGAGGTGAAGCGGCTCGCGGTGGGGAGCCAGGCTATCGGCGTCGTCATCTCGCCGGACGAGAAGCGCGCGTTCGTCGGCTGCGAGCACACCGACGGCGTGCACGTCATCGACATGGCGACGCTGTCTGTCAAGGCTACTATCATGACCGGCGACGGCTCCGATGCCATGGCGTTCTATCTGCCAAGGTGAGTTGGGGGGAGTGGCACAGGGGTGGCGGTCGGATGGGCGGCCGCCGGGCACTGAACGAGGAGCAACACGATGGCCAACGTCTCCACTCCTTCGCGCGCGGACTACGAGGACTATCTTGTTCGACTCTGTTTCGGCGACACGTCCGACCCTCTGTCGCCGTGCATCGACAACGCATATCTCGATTTCTGCCGGACGCTAAGAGGACTCGGCAAGACCGACCCGGATGCTCGGATCCGCCCCATGGCAAAGGACGTAATCCGGCGGTTCGTCTCGGATCTAACGGACGAATCCAATCCGATGGGCCAGCAGGCGTTCGACGAGGCGCACCGCGCCGTGTGCCACATGTTGCCGAAACTCTACCGAGAGAACGGGTATCGTCGATTCCACGTCGGCCAGTCGCAGAAGTGGATCAACATGACCCTCAAGTACGTGTTCACGCTGGGAGAAGAGCGACTCCCCGGCTACGAGAGAGTCTATCCATTCTGCCACGTCCCTCTGGACAACGTGATGCTTGAGCGGTTGGCCGACTACGATTTCCCGCCTTTGCCCTGTGCGTGGAGTCGGCTCGATAGCTACGACGAGTACATGGATAGGCAGCGCTGGATCAGGGAGCGCTTCCCCCTGGCGCCGATGGCGGTCGAGTTCCGGCTGTGGCTACACGGCACCGTCGATCCGAGCGGTTCGGGCTGACCGCCGTCACTCGTCGCCAAGCTCCCGAGCACGCCATATGCAGGGGGCACCCAAAGAAAGCACCCCATGCCCGAAGCCCCATACTTCCACGAAACCGACCTGTTCTTGAGCGGCCAGGGCGGCTACCACACGTACCGAATCCCGGCCTTGGTCGTGACACGAGCCGGCACGGTCCTGGCATTCAGCGAGGCGCGGAAAAACAGCGCTGCCGACGACGGCGACATCGATCTCGCGCTTCGCCGCAGCACCGATGGTGGGCGGACGTGGTCGGACACGGACGTCATAGCCGACGACGGTGCGCACACCATGGGCAACCCGTGCCCTGTGGTCGCCCGGCGGAACGGAACGATATGCCTGCCCCTCTGCCGCGACAACAAGCGCGTTCTTCTCATGAAGAGCGTCGACGACGGCAGGACATGGTCGGCGCCGACCGACATCACGGATCAGGCCATCGACCCGGCGTGGCATTGGGTGGGCACCGGGCCGGGCCACGGCATCCAACTGCGGGACGGACGCCTCATCGTTCCCTGCTGGGCCGATGCAACGGAGAACCTGGGCGAGACTCAGTTCTCTTTCGTGCTGCACAGCGACGACGGCGGCCTGATATGGAGGCATGGGGCGGCGATGGAGCATGAAGCGTCGGACGAGTGCGAGATCGTGGAGACCGCCGCCGACACGCTCTACATGAACATGCGGAACAGCACCGGGAAAGGGTGCCGTGCTTTCTCCCGGAGCGAGGATTCCGGTGCGACGTGGTCGGATATCCGGTTCGATCGGAATCTGCCCGACCCCGGGTGCCAGGGAAGCATGGTACGCCTCACACAAGAGCCTGAGTCACACCGCGACCGCGTGCTCTTCGCAAACGCGGCGGACCCGCACATGCGCGCTCGGCTGACGGTGCGTCTCAGCTACGACGAATGCCGTACATGGCCCGTATCGAGGGTGGTCTACGAAGGCTCGTCCATGTACTCGGATCTGTGCGCGGCTGCCGACGGGCACGTCGTCTGCATGTACGAAGCTGACAACGTTGGCAGAATCGTGCTGGCGAGGTTCAACGTCGAATGGTTGACGAACGGGGCCGATAGCCTCACCTGAGGGTTGGCGCGCGGACGAGGCACCGCGCTACAACGCACTTCCTACCCTATCACGCCGGCACTTCGTACTCATTCAGCCATTTGCCGTGCAGGTTGCAGACGCCATAGACCTTGAACTTCGTGACGGCCGCAGCGTTTGCCTCGAACGACGCTTCGGCCTTCGGAGCGGTGCCGGGGAACTGGCGCGCGCCGAGCACTTTATCGTCCTGGTCCGTGAGGGAGACGTCGCTTATCCAGTGGCTCTCCGACATGCCGTGGTTCACCACCACGTCCACCCGATAGTTGCCCGCCTCGTCGAGCTTCGTCAGCGTTGCTTGCGGCTCGTGCGAGTTCTCCTTACCGGCCCATTTGCCCGGGTTTGCGCGGGTGAAGACCTCGCCGTCGCCTTCCTTGCGCCCGCACGCCATGGGCGCCAACACCACTGCCGCTCCCACGCCGAGACTCTTCAAGAACGTTCGCCTGTTCATCGTGCCCATCTTCGCGCTCCTTCCAGCTGTCGGGTTGGCGGCCAACCAAGTGCATGGTGCGCCGCGGCTCTCGCATGTAATCTAGGACAGAAGGCGGTGGTCGTGCCCAATCCGGAGGGGCGTACATGAAGGCGCGCCGAGAGGAAACCTGCTGCCCGACGCGCCTCTGTATGCAGTCTTGTACTGGTCGGCTGACGCTACATCCGCAGTTCCAGCCCAGGATGCGAGAGCTTGCCGGTCGGAAGCACGGCAACCTTCGTGCCCGGGCCGTGCGTCTTCGCCAGCTCGTCGTATACCTGATCCCACGACGTTGCGAACTGGACTTCCTTCGAGTAACGAAGCTCGTCCCACTTGGCCGCGAAACGGTTGAATATGATTGCTTTCGCCGCGTTCTGTACGGGGATGCCCTTCTCCGCCTGCGGGGCGAGGTTGCCGCCGTTGCCCGACCAACCCAGGTAATGAATCTTCCGCTGACCTGCCGGAGTGTCCTGAATCAGCACGTACGTTCCGCCGGGCTTGAGGAATGCGCCCCAGCTGAAGTAGGCCTCCACGCTCTGCGGATACGCGTTGGCTACGATCACGTCCGCCGGCTCATCCGGCATCTGTGTGTTGTAGTTCTCGTGAGCGATGCGGACGGCTGCGCGGTGCGAGCCGACCATATGCCCGGCGACGACTGCGGCAACTTCCCTGTGCCCATTCATCACCAGGTTGACGCTCATGTCCACGCCGACCATGTCTATGGCAGTCTCGATATCGAGCCTGACGGGGTTATTCACCCACGCTGAAGCCGTCTGGTGCCTGCCGTTTACGACGTTGTGCATGTAGTGGATGCAGTCGAACGACGCGATGCCCGGGATGAGCGCCTTGCCTCCGCCGCCGTAGCCGGCCAAACCGTGCTTCTTTATTCCGTGCAGGCAGATCTTCAGATCCGCGTTCACGAATCGGCTGTTGAGCTCGACCTTGTTGCCCTCCGGAGTCGTGCCGACCTCGGTGTTGCCGTGGAACGGATCGTAGTTCCAGCAGGCGTAGTTGGCGACGATGTCCGAACCCAGCTTGGCCGCCATGTCCTGCTGATACATCGCCGAGTGGCTGCCGAACGATCCCTGGAAGATGATGTTCTCGTCCTTGATGCCCGCTCGGCGCAACTCCGCTAGCACGCTCGGGACGACGCGCGACATCGGCGTCGGTCGAGTCAGGTCGTCGAACGTGATGCAGACGGTCTTCTTGCCGGCGGCGAGGTCTGCAAGGGGCTGTGTGCCGACCGGCTCCCGGAGCGCCGTGAGGATCTGATCGTCCGTGACGCCGGGCGCATCATGGCCAGGCATCCGCAGCACGTCCAGCTCGAACCCCTGCGGGAACGTGAGCCTGATCTCCGCATCGCCGAAGAACTCCGCGGTACGCACCATACAGTAGGGGCGTCCGCTCCTGTCGGTCTGGGCGACCGCTGGCTTCGCAAACGAATGCAGCGCTGCCGATGTAATCCCGAGTGCACTCATGCCGAGGAACTTGCGGCGTGACATTTCCGATCCCGGATTCTCCGAGCGGTTCTCACCAGACATGTCGAGTTCTCCTTGCTAGAGGCTGTATGCCGGCGATACTGACGCTACTCATATAATATGTATCCTGCCGCCGAAACAAAGGGGTGGACGGTTGCGTCGCGTCGGGGCGACCGGCCGATCCGGGGGACGATCGACTCATCGGTCCCGCGGCCGCCGGACCAGATCGCGGGGCCGCAGGCTGCGCAACGTACACCATTGACAGGTCGACGAGGGCGCTGTTAGGTTAGTCCGCAGGGATCGCCCTCGTTCGTGACGCGACGATGGTCATGCCATCCCGCGACCCGAGTGCGATGCGATGCGGCGCGGCAACTTGCCGGCTAAGGGATCGCGTTCG
>CAZSJP010000110.1:0-9534 GCA_964606675.1 uncultured bacterium | reverse complement strand
GGTACTCGTCGCCCTGCCGCCATCGACCGTTCTCGGTGCGGTGGCGCTCGATTGGGAAGTAGTCGAGTATCCTGAAGCTGTAGAGGTTGATTCCGTGGGGAACGGCGGATATCGAGTCGCCGTCGTCGTAGGTTACGAGCATGTTGTAGGTGACGACGTCGCCGACGTACACTGCCGACGTATCGATGACGGCGCGGACGTCTACGTCCGCGCCGGCCGGTGTCGCGGCCAGCGCAGACGCGACCAACGTGGCGATAGGGCCGAGGCGCCGCCAGAAGCTAACCGGCACCATGTCACATACCGGGGATGTTAAACCCCGGAGGTCCACCGGCGGGGCCGGGTCCGCGGTTTATCGGGCCTGTCTGTGGTGCCGGGGCGGCAGGCGGTGGCGCTTCGGTGAAGTCGGTGACATGCTGCGGCATCTTGTCGAAAAGCTCCTTCTTCACGAGCACGACGTCGCCTTCGTTTAGCCCGCCGGCATACATGAAGTTGCCTCGCCTCCTGCCGAACTCCACGTTCCCCAAGAGCCGATCGTCGTTGTACAGGCCGACGGTGAGCCTCGGCGGATCGAGGCCGAGGTTCCCGCGGCCCGACACGAAGCGCTCGGCTCTGGCATCGTCGAGGTGGGTGATGAGGTAATTCACGGCCCAGCGCTTGGCCTCACCCTCGTGCGGGGCTTCCATCTGCCACATGTGGGCCGAGTCCTGCGCCACGGAGAAGGTGCTGTCGGGGCAGGAGACGACGACCCGGTTCACGTCGCGCCGCGCAAAAACGGCGAGGTGTTTGTCCCAGTACCCTTCGAGGTTTCGCTCGATCAGCTTCATCAGCTTCGGGGGCGTTAGGAGAACCGACATCTTGCGCGCGCTATCCATGACGTACAGGCCCGGCGGCTGGTCGCCGATGCCGCGCCCTTCGTCGCCAACGAGGATGCGTACTTCGCCGCGACGGGCTCCGTCGGCGATAGTGATCTGGACTTCGGCCCGAGGATCGTCGAGGCCGAATGGTTCGAGCGACGCCGGGTTGTCCAGGAATCCGGCCGCCCTGAAATCGCGCAGTTCATTCAGGAGCGCGTTCATCGTGTCGGCGTTGACCCAGCGGTCTATTGGTTCGGTCATGCGCCACCGACCTCGGTCGTTAATGACCGCGAACGGGCCGCTTCGGCGCTCGACGCGCAACTCCTGCACGACGTTCGGATCGAACTGCACGATCAGCGCCTTGTCCCGCATGTCGAACAGGCCCTTGGTCACGGCGCTGCGGATCGCCACCGATCCGGTCATGACGGTGTCGCTGCTCGGGAAGCGTAGATACGACCGTGAATCGATCGGCGTCGGGCGCCCGACGTCCAGCGTGTCTTTCCCTTTGCCGGCGATCGACAGGATTATCCTGGCGTGCGGGGGGTCGAGCCCGTAGAACGCGAACGAATCCGGCGAGACTGGCCACGACCGGGCGCGCTCGGTCGTTCGGATCGTCCGGGGGACCGATTCCCATTTGGCGTTGTCGGCCGGCCAGACGACCGGGTCCTCGATCTGCCACGAGTTGGGGCCCTGTCGCGATGCCGTGAGGGTGTGCGCGGCGGTGACGAGGGTGATAGTGTCGACCGCGGACTGCTCGAAGCTGCCGAGCCTGTTCGCAAGCCGGTCGGCCATCGGGTCCTCGTCGAACTGACGCTCGCCGTAGTACGACCACAGCCCCAAAGCGATAGCGACCAATACCAGTACGAGAGTACGCTTCAGATTCATCGAGATTCATCCTGTACATGTCTTGGCGGCACGAGCGCCTCTGCTCGTGCCGCCAGGAGTCAGTCGCCCGCCTCTAAACCGTCTCCGATCCGGGGCCGCGGTTCCTGCGGTACCACCAGATGAGCAAGCCTGCAACGAGAACAAGCGCCGGATACCTCCACACGGACAAGAGCGATATGAAAACGCCCTGTCCCTGCATCAGGCTAAGCGGCTTCTCGCCGGCCTCGCGCGGTTGGATGGCTATCAGATCTTCGTCTTCGGCCAGCCAGGTGAGCGCGTTCACTATGAGAGTAAGGTTGCCTCGTTCGTTGCCAATGGCGCGATCCGTGGCGAAGTCGGAGTCGCCGAACACCACCAGGCGGGTATCTACGTCCTTGGGCGTCAGCGGGTCGATCGCATCGGCGCTGGCTGCCACTCCGACGCAGAACGGCCCGGACGGAGAGCCCTCGGCACTGACGGCATCGCGTGGGTTCATGAGCACCTTGCCCACGTCGCCGGTCGCGAACGAGATATCCGTGCCCGCGAAGACGAATTCATTGCCGCGCGGGTTGATGTCCGTGTTGGGCTTTGCCCAGACGACTTCACGCGCCAGATGGAAACCTGTGCGCATGCCGCGCTCGGCCAGGTCCTCGATCACGGGATGCTCGGAGTATCGAGCTGCGCTCAGGTAGCTGGACTGCTCCTCACCCATGTAGTAGCCGCCTGCATATGGCACTAGGCCGCGCTTGCGCTCCATGAGCAGGTTCGGACGCACTATGGCACCGTACTTCGCGAGAACGTCCTCCAGCCCGAAAGCTACCGTGTCGGGATCGAGCATCACCAGAAGCTTGTTGCCCTGCCCGAGGTAACGCTCCAGCCGGTCCGCCTCTATTGACAGAAGCGGAGTCTTCGGACCGGCCATCACGAATACGGCGCAGTCGCCGGGGATGTCGTCCTGATCGAGCCGGAACGTTTCGACACCGTAGTTGAGGGCATCCAGGCGGCTCTTGACCGCGCGCAGTTCCTCCTCCAGCGAACGCTCTTCGTGCCACGTGCTGAAGTAGATCGTCTTCTTGCCGGCGCGCGTTACCTTGATCAGCGCGCTGGTGAGATCCTTCTCCGCCATTCCCGAGAGCATCTCGCGCCTGCCTTCGCACTTGACGACGATCGATATGCCGCGCGGATTCACGGCCTCGCCACGCGCGACGTCCGGGTATTTGTCCGGGTCCACGAACTCGAAGCTGAAGTAGCTTGAGACGTCGGCGTACTTCTTGAGCATCTGCGCGTAGTAGTCTCTTTGCGGGTCGTTGTCCCGGAAGAAGCCCATCACGCGCACGTCCTGCCGCAGCGCCGAAAGCTTCGCCACCGTCTGGTCGGAAAGGCTCTCCAACCTGTTCTCGGTGAGGTCGATCCTCTGCGACAGGTGCCTTGCGGCAACGTAGTTGACGAGCACGACGACCGCCAGGCCCGCGACGAGATAGACCCAAAGGTTCGCGCCTTCGGCACTGGCTCGGCCACTCAGCATCGTGGCTATGCCGATGCCGATTTCGCCGACGAATATGAGCAGGAAACCGACGATGGTGGGAACGTCATCCAAGGCCAACGCCGAGATGGTTTCCCCCAGTAGTATGGTTACCACCGCCAACGATACGGCCACCGCGCCGGCGATGCCGACGCTTTTCTGCCAAGGCATCTGCAGACGCATCAGAAACGCCGTGAGCAGCACGCCCGTGCCGACGCACCAGACGGGGCCCCAGCTCCAGATGGTTGCGCCCGCAAGCCACGACACCATGCCGTCGATTGCCAGCAGCAGCCCTACAAGCCCGATTAGCGGGATAGGAATCGAA
This sequence comes from uncultured bacterium, assembly GCA_964606675.1. Classification (GTDB taxonomy): domain Bacteria; phylum Latescibacterota; class MWCZ01; order MWCZ01; family MWCZ01; genus CAZSJP01. Next base: position 5,969 of record CAZSJP010000110.1, on the reverse strand, counting down.
CGCCCCATTTATAGCCTCCACCGTCGCGACTCCAACACCCGGTTCGTGAGGAACAGCATGAACCCGGTGAAGGTGACGTAGTAAACGATGTCTCGTAAGACAATTACGCCCTTGATGAACGAATCGACGTGCGTCGAGAACGTGATATAAGCCAGAAACTCCTTCGCACTGAAGTTGCCGACGTAGTCCGCCGCCGCTCCGATCACCAGGAAGAATAGCAGCAGGCTGAAACTGATGACGGCGGCTACTATCTGGTTCTCGGTGAGCGACGAGCAGAAGACCCCGATGGATATGAAAGTTGCCCCCATCAGGATCATTCCCAGATAGCTGGAGAATATGATCCCTCCATCAGGGTGCGCGCTCGCCTCCGTGAACATGTACGCCACCGCTATATAGAGCAGCGTCAGGGTCAGCATGCCGGTGTATAACGCTAAAGATCCTAAGAACTTGCCAGCGATTATCTCCGCCGACGTCACCGGCGAGGTCCACAGCAACTCTATCGTCCCCCCACGGTACTCTTCGCTGAATATCCTCATCGTGAGGATAGGCGCGATGAATATCAGCAGGAACGACATGACGCTGTAGGTGCGCTGGATGACGACCTGATCCACATTGGGTGGTGGCGGCATCGGAGCCTGCATGCCGTACTGGCGCATCTGCTCGGCCTGCTGCGCTCGCATGGGATACTCATGCGTGTAGCGGCTCAGGTAGTTCACCGATTCCTGGAAGAAGTACCCGCACAGGATCAGGAACACGAACGCCATCACGTATGCCACAGGCGAGTGCAGGTACGAACGCAACTCCTTCTTGAAGATCGTCCACGTGCCCTTCATTGCGTCGCCACCTCCTCGACGTCGCTGCTTATAACCCGCAGGAACGTCTCCTCGAGAGATTCGGCGCCGGCCTTCGCCAGATTCTCCAGCGTGTCCGCCAGCCGAATCCTGCCTTCGTGGATGATCACCACGGCTTCACAGGTGACGCTCACCTCAGGCAGAATGTGGGTGCTCAGGATCACCGTATGATCGCTCGAAAGGCCCTTGATAAGCTCGCGAATCTCGATGATCTGAGCGGGGTCGAGCCCGATAGTGGGCTCGTCGAGAACCAGTACCGGCGGGTCGTGCACCAGCGCTTGCGCCAGACCGACGCGTTGCCGGAACCCTTTCGACAACGTGCCGATAAGTTGCTTGCGCCTGTCTCCGAGCCCGCACCGATCCATCGTGCGGTCGACCGCACTCGTCTGCTCGGCCGCGGCCATGCCGCGAAGCTCGGCGCAGAACGAGATGTACTCCGTGACGGTCATGTCGTTGTACACGGGCGGATTTTCGGGCAAGTACCCGATCCGCCGCTTCACCTCCATGGGGTCGGTGCCAACGTCGAACCCATCTATGCGCGCGGTGCCGGAGTTCGCAGGAAGATAGCTTGTCAGAATTCTCATGGTCGTGGTCTTCCCGGCGCCATTCGGCCCGAGAAATCCCAGTATTTGACCCTTCTCTACCTTGAAGCTTATTCCGTCCACCGCCGTGAAGGTGCCGTACTGTTTAGTCAGTCGCTCTACCTCAATCAATGTCCCTTCTCCTCGTTCGCACCGCTGTTCTTTGCTCGATCGGTCGCGAGATACACGAGCGACCGGGCAATCGACGTCAGCGATTCGCGACAAGCCATTGCCTGCACACTCTATAGTTGAGTTGGCCGCCCCGCGCGTTTCCGGCGGCGACCACATATGAATCCAGCCCAAGAAAGACTTTCACGACAGACTACCGCGTTTTGTTCCCGCGGCGGCCCCGCTATCTCGTTCTTTCGTCTATGCTCGGACTATCGGCGCGCTACGAGCGATTCGCCCGAGCGGTGAAGAACCTTACCAGCGGCTCGACGTAAGAACTGTCCGTCCATACATCTATCGCGTCGACTCCGGTTCGGCTGAAGAGGCGCGATCTTTCTTCGTGCTCCGCTCGGCTCAGCTTCTCGAATTCGCGGCGAAACGCCCGATCCGACGAATCGACGACCGTCCGCTCGCCGGTCTCCGGGTCCTCGACGGATATCATCCCCGCGCCGGCAAGGCTGACTTCGCGGGGGTCGTTCAGCGTGATGGCCAGAACGTCGTGCTGCCGCCGGGCGACCCTGAGAGGCCTGTCGAAACCCGTCGCCTGGAAGTCGCTAACGAGAAACACGATGCCTCGCCTCGTGGTGATCCGGTTGAGGAAGTCGAGCGCCATGCCGATATCGGTGCCTCGGCCCTTCGCAGGCGCCGGCGGCTTGAAGGTCGCCCACGCGACCAGACCGGACAGCACGATGCCCGCTAGCCCGATCGCCCCATAGAGAGCCCATCCGGACCAACCCGCTGCGACCTCCAGCCAGGCGACCAGCCATGCCGTGGCGGCGAGCGACGCCACGCTGCCGACAGCGCCCCAGAACGGGCGCGGACGCCGGGGCGCAGCATCGTCGGTCTCGGCTCGCGTATCCTCGGTTTCGGGGGCGGCACCGCGGCTCGACCGGGCCTCGTCCTGGAATCCCCCGAACTGCGCGAGCAACTCGCGGACGACACGGAGCACGTGCTTGCGCCCTTTCTTCGGCGGCACGAAGCGATCGATCTCGTCCGTGAAGACTATCAGCCCGACTCGGTCGTTGTTCTTTATCGCGCTGAAAGCGAGGACGGCACAAAGCTCGACGGCGATCTCGTTCTTCGTCTGCTCGACGCTGCCGAACTCGCCCGAAGACGACGCGTCGACCATCAGCATCACGGTCAGCTCGCGTTCCTCTTCGAATATCTTCACGAAAGGGCGCCCATACCGCGCCGTGACATTCCAGTCGATCGATCGGATGTCGTCTCCGACCTGATACTCGCGCACCTCGGAGAACTCGACACCCTGGCCTTTGAAAGCCGAATGGTACTCGCCGCTCAAGAGAGTGTTGACGACGTGGCGAGTGCGCAGTTCGATGCGCCGGACCTTCTTGAGGATTTCCTTGGGGATCATGGGACTTCGACCGTATCGAACACTTTCTGCACGATCTCCTCGGTCGTTATCTCCTCGGCCTCCGCCTCATATGTCGGGATCACTCGGTGCCGCAGGACGTCGTGCCCGATGGCCTTCACGTCTTCGGGCCTCACGTATCCCCGACGGCGCAAGAACGCGTGCGCTTTCGCAGCAAGCGTGAGCCAGATCGTCGCACGTGGCGACGCCCCGTATTCGATCAGGTCGACAAGCTCGGTCAGCCCGTAATCCGCCGGACTTCTGGTGGCGAAGACAAGCTCGACGATGTAGTCCTTGATCTTGTCGTCGACGTAGACTTGCCGCACCAAGCCGCGCGCACGGACGATATCGGCCGGCGTGACGATCCGTTCGACGTCCGCGACCGTTTCCGAAGTCATCCTGTCGAGGATTTCGCGCTCCTCGGCCTTCGAGGGATAGCCGACGATCACCTTCAACATGAAACGGTCGACCTGCGCCTCGGGCAGCGGATAGGTGCCCTCCTGCTCGATAGGATTCTGGGTCGCCAGGACGAGAAACGGGTCGTCGAGCGGGAACGTCTCGCCGCCGATCGTCACCTGGTGTTCCTGCATCGCTTCGAGCATCGCGCTCTGGACTTTGGCCGGCGCCCGATTGACCTCGTCGGCCAGGACTATGTTGGCGAAGATCGGGCCCTTCTTGACCGTGAACGTGCCTTCGCGCTGGTCGTATATCTGCGTGCCGATCAGATCGGCGGGCAACAGGTCGGGTGTGAACTGCAACCGGCTGTATTTCGCCTCGACGACTCGTGCAAGGCTGTTGACGGCAAGCGTCTTGGCCAGCCCGGGCACGCCCTCAAGTAGTATGTGTCCGTCGCAGAGCAAGCCGATCAGCATGCGCTCGACCATTGCCCGCTGTCCGACGATGACGCGCGATACCTGATCGACTACGCGGTCTACAAACTCCGATTCCGTTTCGATGAGTTGGCCGATTCTCTCGATGTCTTGCTCACTCGGCATCTGCTTCTCCCGCTCCTGCCAGCAACGATTCGATCGTCTTCTCCACACTGTCGAGCTGCCATGGCTCAGGCCGCGACGGCGCGTACCGCCGACGGTCCGTTTGTTCAAGCAAATCCTTCACCGCGGCTACAACATCGCTAGAAACGCTCGCGCTCTCGTGTGGTTCCGTCTGAGATAGCTCGATGGCGCGGGCCAAGTCGGCCGCTCCCATCCTGGCTGCGTCGATTCCGAGACGCTCCTGAGCGAAGCTGCGGACGGCTGCCAGCGCCGCATCGTAGAATGCCGGCACGTCGCCGTCGGATCTGGCCCTGGCAAGCGCGGCAAGCAACTCGGACGATGTGTCGGGCGCATGCTGCGTCTCGGCCGTAGCGCGAGCCTGCCTGGCAGCGCGATACCGCCATGCTACGATGCCGGCCACGACGACGAGGGCCAAGGCTAGCACGTCGAGAGGTATCCGTCGCGGCGGATCGCTCGGAGCCGTAATCTGTAGCTCTATCGGCAGCGTTGTCAGGACCTGCCCCGCGCTCAACGTGTCGTCGGCGGACCAAAACGTCAGCCGGGTTCCGCCGATGGACGCTTCCCCGAGGTCTGTCGGCTGGAGGACGTACGTGAACTCCTGGCGCGCGTGGCTGCCGTCGTCGTCAACCCACGCCTCGGCTGAGCGCCCGCTCCCGACTATCGACAGGTGATGCGTGCGGGGCGTCTTGGGCCAGCCGAACAGGTACCGGTCGGCCGAGCCCTTCCACACGACCTCGACCGTCAGGACCGCTTCTCCGTCGAGCGCGACGGAGTGCCGATCGACCTCGGCCGTGATGCTCACCGCGGAGGAACGCGCCTCGTTCGTTGCAGCATGGGGCGTTCCGGCAGCGACGATGGACGCGCAGAAGATCGCTATCAGACAACAATTCGAGATCATGATCCGGTCGACGAGGGAGCCTGATCGAGAGAGTCCGCGTCGAACGGAATAGGCCAGCTCTCTGGCGGCGCATTCATGTTGTCCAACAACCACTGCGCCGAGCCGCCCACGACGAACTCGTGCTCCGGAAAGTCCCTGATGAGCATCTCATAGCACGCCTTGGCGCGAGTCAGGTCGCGCGTGCGCTCGTAAATGTGGCCTGCCAGTATCAGGCTCTTGGGGCGGTACTTGCTGTCCGGGTAGAGTCGTAAGAGCGCGCGGTAGTTGTCGGCCGCCTCGCGATGGTCGCCCATCACGTCCTGCAGCGATGCCATCATGAACAGAGCACTGTCGGCGTTGAGGTCGTTCGGATAGCGGTCCACGAACGCTCGCAGGCTGGCTATGCCGTCGTCGATTCGCCCTGAATCGATAGCGTCGGACTCGGCCATCAGCCGCATCGCCGCATGTCCGTCTTCAAGCAGGCTCTCTGGGCTCTCTGAACAACCCAGCATCGCGAACAAAGCGCCCGCCAGCAGGAAGTTGGTACGCAGATATCTCATCGATGATCCTTTCTACATTTCGGTACGGTCGGCCCTACGCCGCGGCCCGCAACACCCCAGGTTTCGCAGGCGAACGACGCCGGTTGCACGAGCGCCTAAGCGAGACGCCCCGGCCCCATTTCGCGCGATCGCTCTGGCTCAGCGGTTGCTAGTCGGATTCGCTCTTCTTCGGCTCCGACTTGCCCTTCGTCTCCGACTCGCTCTTCTTCGACGACCCGCCCTCGGACTCTTTCTTGGCTTGCGTCTTGTATCCTTCGCTACGGTAGTCTGTCGAGTAGAAGCCCGAGCCCTTGAAGATCAGGCCACCACCGGCTGAGATAAGCCTATCTACCTTGCCGCCGCACTTCGTGCATTCAGTCAGCGGATCGGCCTTTATCGACTGGAACTCCTCGAATTCGTCACCACAACCTTTGCATCGATACTCGTACGTTGGCATACAAGAACTCCATTGATGGGCCCGGCCGCCATCGTCGCACTCAGCCCGGGAAACTCACGGACTGCCGCGGCTACGCGATCGCTCCAGGCCGCGCCTGGAAGACACCACACGTGC
>CAZSJP010000109.1:0-9581 GCA_964606675.1 uncultured bacterium | reverse complement strand
GGGAGCGGATCTCGATCATCCGCCAGACCTTCGTCGAGTTCGGCGCCTCCGCCGCTTGTGCCGAGCAAGGCGCCCACCGGGTCGTCCAAGAGAGCCGATGCGCCACCACCTCTGCCGGGCGGGGTCATGAAGCTCGCTCGCGCCGTGAAAGTCGGCGTAACGACCAGAACGACAACGATAGCCGTCACTACTGAGATCAGGAACGTACCGATGGACAGGTAGCGCCATCGCCACACGGTAGCCGCCATATCGACCAAACGCGATCCTTCATCGGCGGCATGGTTACTTGTGCGCTCATCGGTCATAGGCGTATGACGCTAATGGCGAGTAGAACGACGGTGGCAACTTGCGAAGCGACCATGAGTCCATCCTTGAAAGCATCCCACCACAGCACTTCCGTGCGCTCCGGAACGATTATCGTGTCGCCGGGGTCCGGCACTGTGTCGGCATCGGGCTCGACCCACTGGCCCGTCGCGGCACGCACAACTCTAACCGATACCTCACGTGCGTTGAGGCCGAGGCCTCCCGCCTCCCGGATGTAGTAATCGACACCCCGTCCCTCGGCATACGCAACCAGCCCCGGGGCGACCACCGCGCCGATGACGTCTACCATGTGCCGCGTGCGCGCGACTCGGATCTCATCGCCATCTACCAGCAGCGGGTCGTCCCGCCCCCCCGGACTTGCGACGGCGCGCCCGACGTCGACGGACGTCTGACCTCGGTTTTGTCGGAAACGGATTTTCGTGTACCCTATCTCGGCCTCGGTCATCTTCGGCGGCGGCATGAGGGACAAGCGGTCCAGTTCCGCGTCCGCGTAGATACCGCGTCCGGCGCGAACGAGCGCCGTGGAGCGCGAATCGGCGTCGGGCGCCAGCCCACCGGCACGGCGCAACACATCGCTCAGCCGGGTCACTCCTTCCACGATGCTGTATTCGCCGGGCAAGGTCACCGCACCCGCGACCGTGACCGATCGGCGCACTCGCCAGCTCGATTGCTCGGGTATCAGGAGCCGGTCGCCCGGCCGTACGGAACCGTCCGTGGGGGCGCGGAGGAGGTCTGCCAGCCGTATTCTCCGAACGATGGACGCTCCCGTGTCCGTCGGGAAGCGCGACCACTCCACCTCGGATACTCGCGCTCCTTCTCGGATGCCGCCCGCTAGCTCTATTAGCCGTGTGAACGTGTCGCCCAGGCGGTACTCGTAGTAGCCCGGAAGCCCTACGGCGCCCCATACCGCCACTGAGTCGCCGGTGGCCGGAACGTGGATCACGTCTCCCATGTCAACCACCGGGTTGGCAGCGACTTCGCCAGTCGTCAGGAAGAGCGCCAGGTCGACCGGCAGGGTCGATCCGTCGGCTCTGCCCAACCCGATGAGTCGCTGCGAGGCGCCATCGGCGGTTCCGCCAGCAAGGCCGATGACGTCGCTGACGCGGTCCGCCGGAGTCGCCACGTAGCTACCCGGATCTTCGACCATGCCGCTTACGTGCACGCGGAACGTCCTCAGCTCCGTCAGGCTCAGCGTGAGCCTCGAATTGCCATACGCCGGACGGGCGGAGTCCACCACCAATCTCTCGGCCTGCACGAGCGTCGAGCCGGCAACCGCGACGGGGCCGACGCCCGGCACAAGGATTCGCCCCTCGGGGGTTACCGCCAACTCGATTTCCAGAAAAGTGTTGCCCCACAGGTTCACGACGACTACGTCGCCGGGGCCGAGTCTGTACGTTGCCGAGTCTATGACGCGGTCCAGCGCGACCGGCTGGTCGGGTCTCTGAGTTGGCTCTCGCCGCGCGCGGTCCTCGGCTTCCTCTTCGCTGGTCGGCTCGTCTTCAGTTGGGCTCAGGCCGACCCGCGTTCGTTTCTGTTCCTGCGAACGTTCCGTGGTGCCCAGCGCCTGCCGACGACGATCGGTTCGTTCTGCCGCATTCGATGCAACCGAGGCCGCCACGATGAGCAGAACCGTGCCCAGCCACATATATGGTCTACTCATCGGACGAGCCTTGTGGGGTATAGTGCTCTTCGTACCAACGCGCATATTCGCCTTGTTTGATGGGTTCCCACCACGACCGATTGTCTTCATACCACTCGACCGTGTCTGCCAACGCACTCTCAAAGGTATGTCGCTGGCTCCAGCCAAGGTCCTTCAGCTTGCCAGCGTTCACTGAATACCGTTGGTCGTGCCCTGGTCGGTCCCTGACATGCTCGACCAACGAAGCCGGCTTGCCGAGAAGATCGAGAATCGCCGCGGAAAGGTCAATCGTGCTCACCTCGTTGCCTGCCCCGATGTTATATGCCTCACCGGGAGGCCCGTGATGCAGCGCGCAGTCGATGCCGCTGCAGTGGTCGTCGACGTGCATATAGTCGCGCAACGCCGTTCCCGGCCCGTATATCGGCAACCGCCTGTCCTCAATCGCGTTCGTGACGAAGAGCGGCACGACCTTCTCGGGATACTGATTCGGCCCGATGGTGTTGGCGCCACGTGTGACTATCGTTGGGAGTCCGTACGTGACGTGGTACGAATGGACGAGCAATTCCGCGCTTGCTTTGCTCGCCGCATAGGGGCTCCTTGGCGCCAACACGTCGGCCTCGCGTGAACTCCCCGCCATCACCTCGCCATAGACCTCGTCCGTGCTTACCTGCACGAAGCGCTCGACGCCAAGCCGGCGAGCCGATTCGAGAAGCGCGTACGGGCCCTCGATGTTGGTGCGCAGGAACACCTCGGGATCGTCGATGGATCTATCGACGTGGCTTTCGGCCGCGAAGTTGACGACAACGTCGGCCCGCTCGACAAGCGGACCTACCGCTGCGGGGTCCGCGATGTCGGCTCGGACGAACTCGTAGCGCGGATCGGAGTCCACGCCTTCCAGGTTGGCCAGGTTGCCTGAGTACGTCAGTTTGTCCAAGTTGATGACACGGTACGAGGCGTGTTCTCTCAGCAGGTACCTCACGAAGTTCGACCCGATGAACCCCGCCCCACCTGTGACCAGCACAGTCCAACTCATCGACGATTCGCTCCCGGCGTCACCGATATGACGTCAGTACCCTCGGCCGCCGCCACAACGGTGAGTTCCACAGATACTCCATTCCGAGCCAGGGCAGCGGACACGGCGGCATCTACTAGCTCCCTGCTGTTGTGATTGGGGCTCAGGTGCGCGCACACGACGTGATTGACACCGGCGTTCGCCAGACGCGCCACGAACTCAGCCGCCTGGTCGTTGTTGAGGTGTCCGTGACGACTCGCGATCCGCTGTTTCACCGGCCACGGGTAATCTCCCCAGCGCAGGCGGTCGGCGCAGTGGTTGGCCTCGACCACCGCCACGTCTGCGGTCGACAACTTGGCGGTCACTAACTCCGGCACGTAGCCCAGATCCGTGGCGATACCAACCGCCGAGCCATTGCATCTGAGCACGAACTGCACCGGATCGGCAACATCGTGCGGCACGGCGTAAGGCTCGCAGATTATCGCTCCGAGGTCGACCGAGTGCCCCGGACGGATCGGACGCAAGTCCTCTTGGCCGCGCCACAACGAAGCTAATGCTTCGAGCGTACCGTCGGTTCCATATACCGGGATCGAGTAGCGGCGGGCCATCACGCCGGCGCCGCGAGCATGGTCCTTGTGCTCGTGACTCAGGAGTACAGCGGATATGGACTCCGCACCCCAGCCCACCGCATCGAGACGTTGCTCGATGGCGCGGCCGCTTAGCCCCGCATCGACGAGAACGATACGCCCGTCGGCACGGACCGCAATCGAGTTCCCCGAGCTGCTGCTGGCAAGGATGCACAGCTCCATCGGCGCCGCTTCGGTCGGCTCATTCATGTCCGAGAATGAGCGGCCGCATCCGGCGCAAAGCCTCCGCCCGATGGCTGATTCCGTCCTTCACGTCCGCACCCAGCTCTGCAAACGTCTGCGAATAGCCATTCGGCACGAAGACCGGGTCGTAGCCGAAACCGGCATCCCCGGACTCCTCGAAAGCAATACGCCCCTCGCAAGAGCCGGTAACTTCGTCGAACGTACCATCGGGGCGCCACAAGACCACAACCGCGGAGAATCGGGCGGTCCGGTTACCATCGGGGATCGAGGCCATTCGTCCGAGCAGAAGCGATATATTCTCGCTATCGGTCGCATTCGGACCGGCGTACCGAGCCGACCAGACTCCTGGCGCTCCGTCGAGGGCATCGACGACGAGTCCGCTGTCGTCGGACAGCGCGGGCATACCAGACCACTCGGCAATCGCCCGTGCCTTGATCCGAGCGTTCTCGGCGAACGTAACACCCGTCTCTTCGACATCGGGCGGCGTACCGACCTGGGTCATGGCGGACCACTCTACCGGCAATCCGTCGTACGCCGCCGCGATCTCTCGTGCCTTGCCCGCGTTCGCCGTTGCGATGACGATGCGTGGCACACCCATGGCCCTACCTGCGATACTTGGTGTTGGGCAGATGCGAGACCTTGACGTCGGTCACCGAGAAGATCATGCCATTGGTTACGGACGACCCCATAGACTTGTGGAACTCTTCGAGGACAGGACCATCGGTCTTGTCCTCTTCCAGCTCCGCGGATATAGTTATGAAGTCTATCTTGCTGGGGTCGTTGCTCGGACCCACGGCCGAAAACACAGCGTGCGGGTTCTCTTTGAGGTTCTTGTAGGCCGTGTCGTTGCCGATGCGCCCGAACAGGAGACGATCGCCTTCCAGCTTCGCCAACCCCGTGAAGACGACAACCGCCAGCGCGCCGTCGAGCCCCGACGTTGCAAGGGTGTGCCCCCACGCCCCGTCGTTGAACAGGTTCTCTTCCGGCCTCGATATTCCGGCTTCCTGATCGGCCTTCGCCTTGCCAAAAGACCTGTACATGACCTTGATCTGACCGCGATAGACCTCGAGTGCAAGCTGCGGATCATAGTCCTCCAGCATCTTGCGGCTCATCTGCTTCATCTCGCGCGGATCGAGCAAGGAGAGCCTAGCAACTTGGAACATCTCCTCTTCGATCTCACGGATCAGTTCATCGCGCGGCACCCCTTCTTCCAATGCACTGCGAAACATCGCCTCGTGCACCAGATTGAGGTCGGAGGTGTCGGTCATCTCTTCGACCAACTGCTCCACGCTGCCATCGTCGATCGCCTTAAAGACTTCCCGCTTGTCCATCGTTCCTCCCCACGGTTAGCAACCGCTTTTCGGCGGCCCTGCTCGTGGTGCGCACATGCAACGGCGAGGAGCAAACCGTGTCACACCGAACCCCGATGCTCAGCGGTGCCGCTCCACTGCCACCCACTACTCGACAACGAGACTCACTGGATTCTCCATGTACCGCGCCAACGCCGCCAACCAGATGGCCGCTTTGACGCCATCCGCGACCCGATGATCCACTGTCAGGGTCACGGTCATCATCTGCTCGACAACCACTTCGGCGTCCCGAACCACCGGTCGGGGCGCTATCGCGCCTACGGCGAGAATCGCCGCATCGGGCGCATTGAGCACGGCTGTGAATTCCTCAACGCCGTACATGCCCAGGTTCGATATCGTAAACGTACTGTTTCCTATATCGCCCGCCAAGAGGGAGCCACTCCTGGCCCTGTCGGTAACCGCGGCAAAATCGCCCACGATCCCCTTCAGATCGTTCCGTTGACACGACCGAACAACGGGCACGACTACCGCTTCGTCCAGCCCAACGGCGATCCCGACGTTCCCCTCGTCGTTGTACACCACGCCGTCGTCCGAGTAGCGCGCGTTCATCTCGGGCACCTCGGCCATGGCGAACGCGGCCGCCTTTGCCAGCATCTCGGTAAACCCGACGCCACCGGCGAATGCGTCGGTTCGCTTGAGTGCGGCGCGGAACTCGACGGCGGCGTTCATCGCGATGTGCCGCTTCACGTAGAACGTCGGCACGGACTGGTGCGTTTCGACCAGGCGCTCGATCATCAACCGTCGCATTCGGCTCGGGCGAACGGGTGTGCCGGCCGGCGACGCCCCATCAGCAGCCCTCTCGACAGCTTGCTCCACGTCTCGGCGCACGATTCGCCCCTCCGGACCGGTGCCGGAGACGCCCGCGAGGTCGACGCCCGCCCGCTCGGCAGTCTTGCGCGCCACGGGAGATGCCTTCGTCCGCCCCGGGGAGGCTATCTGCGCAGCCTGCTCCGGCGGTTCAGTCGCAACAGGTGCAGCGACAGGCGCCTCAGGATCCGCAACGCTTTCCGACGCGGCTTCGGCCGCGGGAGCATCCTCGCCGGGTTCGCCGATGGCGGCTACGGCGGCCCCGCAGAGCACCGTATCGCCCTCGCCTACGTACGCTTTGATAAGAACTCCCGCATACGGAGTTTCGAGCTCCATGACGGCCTTGTCCGTCTCTATCTCCGCCAGAGGGTCGCCAACCCGTACCTCGTCACCTTCGTGCCTGAGCCAGGTCGCGATGACGCCTTCGGTCATGGTGTCGGTCATCTGCGGCAGTTCAACGACTCTCGCCATCAACGTCTCCATGCTCGCTACAGTTCGTCACGGCAGCAACCGGCCTGGTGCCGACCGCTGCCACACGCGATGTCGACGAAACGCCTCGGCGTACTTCACACCGCATTGCAGACCACGATACCTCGAGCATATGGTCATGTCCTCCACGACGTCTATCCCGTCGTGGTCTCGGAGCCACTCCACCTGGCTCTTGTGACATTTGAGCATCCGGCGCTTCTCGTCGAAGTGGTCCGTGACGTCGACGTATTCCTCCGGCACGAACCCGACACCCATGATCGTGTCGAGGAAATACACCGGCGGCACCACCGAGTACACTTTGCCCCTGAGGCCCTCTTCCTGGGGCAGAGTCGCGACGAAGCTCGCCTTCAACACGATCCGCCCGAGGTCGGAGTGATCCGGCATGTAGTCTTCCGGGTCGTGCGTGAAGATGACGGTCGGCCTGACTTCGCGGATGACGCTGGCCAGTTCGGCGAGCACCTCGGGGTTCTCGGCGACCCCCAGATCGGGGATGCCAAGCGATGCGTGACGCGCGCCGATTATCCGCGCGGCCTTGTCGGCCTCGGCCCACCGGATTTCGACAAGCTTCTCCGGCGGGATCTCGACGTGGCCCTTGTTGCCGTTGCAGGCGTGGCAGATCGTCACGTCGTCGCCACGCGCGGCGTACTTGGCTAAAGTTCCGCCGCACAGGATTTCCATGTCGTCCGGGTGTGCCGTTACGGCCAAGACGCGCACTTTTCGCGCCATAGCATCCACTCCCAGGGCCTGCGGTGCGGCCCCATATTCGCAATATCGTTATTGGCGGAAGGCGGTCAGGGAAGCGGCAAGGCCACCGGCCGGCCTTCTTCGGCCGAGGTCTCTGCCGCGAAACATATCTCGTGTGTCTTCGCAGCGTCGGCGAGGTTACAGTGCGATTCGGCGTCGGCTTCGATGCATTCGACGAAGTGATCGATCTGGCCCTGGAACGGGTGATGGGTCACGTCGCCGGAGTCGGGCAGAATCGTCGGTATAGTCGCCATCTCGGTCTGCCCGGGCATCAGCTCCTTCGAGAACAGCCTGTTGTCCCGAATCGATCCGCCGGTGCCCATCAGCGTGATGGGGAACTTGTACGGATGGAGACACTCGATCGAGCAGCCGACCTTGCCGATGGACCCGTCGGCGAACTTCATTATCGCCACGATGGTCGGGTCGTACTCGTACCCACCGGGATAGTAATCCTCGTTGAGGCTATTCGTCGAGTACGCCGAGACCTCCACCGGTTCCTTCCCGGTGAACCATCTAAGGGCGTCCACGGCGTGAATGCCGGCTGACAACAGCGAGCTGCCGCCTTCGGCCTTCAGCCGGTTCCAGGCGTACTGGCCGTACCATGGGCCGATGCCGTGCTGGTAGTCGACTTCGCCATAGAAGACGTCGCCGATGGCGTTCTTGGAGATCAGCGCTCTGATGGTCTCGAACAGCGGATTCCAGCGCAGCACGAAGCCGGTTATCGTCTTGACGCCGGCCTTGTCGACCGCGGCCTGCATGTCGCGCATGGCCTCCAACGTCAGGGCGACCGGCTTCTCGATCACGATGTTGCAGCCGGCCTCGGCCGCGGCGATCGTGTTCTCGGGATGGACCGACGGCGGTGTGCACACCGACACGATGTCCAGCTCGGCCGTGTCGAACATCTCGGCCACGTCGGTGAAGACCTTGCACGAGAAGCCAAGCTCCGCCATATGGGCGTCGACCGTCTCCGGGCGGCGCGCCATGGCGGCGACAATCTCAGTCTCGGGGTTGTTCTGGTATGCCCGGAAATGCTCGGCGGCAACCCAGCCGGCTCCTATGACCCCTACTCGGTACATGTGCTCGGCCCCCTGATTGCAGACACCCAACACCCAGTCCGGCTCGCGTCGCCGAACCCGATCATCGGGCCAAAGTATAAAGCCCGCGCAGACGATTGCCAACGCGAGCCACGGGCGCGCGGGCCGGCCCGAGATCGGCCGGCTCCGCGCCGTGCGACCTCATCGTCAGTGAGCCCGCCCACCAATCGCGATCTGACGCAAGAGCACCGGCGTCTTTGCGAGGTGTCGACAGTTGCGCTTGCCCCCCCTATGCTATATTGTCACTGTGGCGACCATCTGTTACGTGTAAAATTGGCACTGCTACCAGTAGAAGCGGTAGCGCAACATCCATCTAACCAAGGATGCTCATGTAGTTTAGAGTCGTTTCTTCGCAGATTACAGCGGCGTTGTCACTGTCGCTTGAGATCGAGTTGGCAGTGGACAGCGCCAAGAACAAGGGGGAAATCATGTACCGTTCGATAGCTTGTTCTCTGATCGTTGTTGCCATACTTGCGGGCACAGCCTCGGTGGCAGCTGAGCCTGGTTGGGTGACCAACAACGCTTCTCGCTACTTCTGGAACGCGAGCGGCACGTTCTCCGTGACCCAGGAGAACATCAATGGTGGTGGTGAGTATGCGTATTACGACGCCGGTTATGACGGCGGTTCCTTTCGCCTGGAATGGGACATCAAGATGATCTCGAACGATTACGCATCTGATGTCCGTTTCGGCGTGTTCGACAGTGACTTGGATACCCAGAGCGGGAGCTATGCGGCCGTGCTGTTCACCAAGCCGGATGCGGGCCACGTGGTCTCTCTGCAGTGTCATGACGGGACCAGGTCTGGCACGGACATGTCGTCGAGCAAGTTCTCCCTCGACGTATGGTACACCGTGGTGATGGCGTACGACGCCGACGCGCGCAAGCTCTCGGCGAGAGTGACGACGCGGGCCACCGGAACCGAACTGGCGTCGCTCGCTATTTCTGACATTGGCCCGTTCGCTGCAGATATGGGATTGGTGGGAACGTCCAATGTGAGGGATGGCGGCTTCCAAGCATCAGGAGCCAAGTCGGAGGGCGAAATCGACAATGTCCACGTTGACGCCAAGACCTCCTATGATTTCTCATCTGACCGTGCTTGGGTAACGAACAACAGTTCTCGCTACCATTGGGACGCCAGTGGCACGTTCTCCGTGACTCAGGAGAACATCAATGCTGGCGGTGAATACGCGTACTACAATGCCGGCTATGGAGGCCGCTCCTTTCGCCTGGAATGGGACATCAAGATGATCTCGAACGATTACGCATCTGATG
>CAZSJP010000108.1:0-9636 GCA_964606675.1 uncultured bacterium | reverse complement strand
GCCCGATATCGACGGTGTGGTAGTCTCGCAGATACGCGCGAACGTGGACGATCGACAGAGCCTGATGGTGTATCTGAAACGATCCGACCCCTTCTTCAAGGGTTTCGAGCAGAGCTACGTCGCCGTCACAAGCAAGGGCGTCGTGAAGGCATGGCACTACCATCTGAAACAGACGGACATCTGGTTCGTTCCGCACGGGAAGATAAAGGTCGGTCTGTTCGATGCGCGAAAGGATTCGCCGACCGTCGGCGTTGCCAACAGTGTCACGATGGGCGGCGGAAGGAACGTGACGCTCGCCATCCCACCGGGCGTGTTTCACGGGTACGTCTCGCTGAGCGACGAGAGCGTGCTCATCAACACGACCGACCAGCCTTACGACGGCGCCGACGAGTACCGTGCCGCATGGGACGACCCCAAACTCGGGTTCTCGTGGGACGTCGAGAACAGATGAGCCAGGTCCGTGGCCGCATCGTCGGTCGGCACGCTCTACCCGATCCGGCTCTCGACGATCCCTAGGATGATCCCCCGCTGTAGCCGGAGACGAAACCTGTCGTTCGGTTGCACCTGCGACGCGTCGGTCACCAGAGCACCATCGGGTTCTCTCTCGCATACGGAATAGCCGCGCGACAAGACCTTCAAGGGGCTCACGGCGTCGAGCCGGGCCGCCAGCCTCGAGACGATCGCAGCGCGTCCGGCAGCGATACGCTCGGTGCGGCGCCCCGCTCCCTCGGTCAGACGGTCGATCTCCTGGCTGTACAGGCCGATCCTGTCTGTCATCCTTCGAGCGACTTCCGGGGTCCATTCCCTCGCCAGGCGTTCTTTCCCGCCGTCGATGCGGTTACGCGCACGAGTCACCAGGTTGCGGTGCATCGCCGCGACGCCTTGGCGTACCTCGGCGCTGTCGGGCACCACAAGTTCCGCCGCGGCGGAAGGAGTCGGCGCGCGCACGTCGGCCGCGAAGTCGGACAACGTGATGTCGATTTCGTGCCCGACCGCGGACACGATAGGAATCGCGGACCCGGCGATCGCACGGACCACTGTCTCCTCGTTGAAAGCCCAGAGATCCTCCAGCGACCCGCCGCCACGCCCGACGATCAGCACGTCGGCTTCGCCATGTTCGCCGAACTCGGCTATCGCCCTGACGATGTCCGGTGCCGCGGCATCGCCCTGGACAACCGTCGGCCGCACGATGATCCGCGTCGTCGGCATGCGCCGGCCGATCACGGTGATGATGTCGCGAACCGCGGCGCCGGTCCCGGACGTCACAATCCCGACTGTGGCCGGCCACGCAGGTATCGTCCGCTTGCGCGCCTGTTCAAACACGCCCTCGGTGACAAGCTTCGCCTTCAACTGCTCGAACGCCGCCTGAAGCGCACCAATGCCGGCGGGCTGGACATGAGTGACGACCATCTGGTGCTGACCGTATCGCTCGTACACGGTCAGGTCGCCACGGGCAAGAACCTGCATTCCGTCCTGCGGCGCCGCCGAGAGACGAGCGGCGGAGCCCCGCCACATCACGCACCGCAGTTGCGCGTCGGCGTCCTTCAGCGTGAAGTAGCAGTGACCGGATGCCTGGCGTCGCCAGTTGCTGATCTCGCCTGTCACCCAGACTGTACCAAACGCGTCGTCGATCAGGCTCTTGATGCGCGCGGTGATCTCGGTAACGGTCAACGGGTTCTGTGGCTCGGCAGCTTGCATCGCGGCTATCCCTTTCAGGCGCGGAGTTTCGCGGCCGTCAACGTGTTCTGTATCAGCATCGCGATGGTCATCGGACCGACGCCGCCGGGCACCGGGGTAATCATGGACGCCACCTCGCTCACACCGGCGAAGTCGACGTCCCCGACGAACCGTCGGCCCCTCGGCGCCGACGCGTCTTCGATCAGGTTCATGCCCACGTCGATGACCACCACGCCGGGCTTGACCATGCCCTTAGTCACGGTGTTCGGGCGCCCTGCGGCTACCACGAGGATGTCCGCCTGCCGCGTATGCTGAGCCACGTCGACCGTACCAGTGTGACAGACGGTCACGGTGGCGTTCGCGCCGGCCTGCTTCTGCAGCAAGATATTCACCATCGGCTTCCCGACGATATCCGACCTGCCGACTACGACCGCGTGCTTGCCCTTCGGATCGACGCCGCTCCTGATTAGGAGCTGCTGCACGCCGGCGGGTGTGCACGGCAGGTACCGCGGCTCGCCCGATACGACGAGACCCACGTTCTCAGGGTGGAAACAGTCGACGTCCTTAGCCGGGTCGATTGCCAGTATGACAGCGCCGTCGTCGACGTGATCGGGAAGGGGAGACTGGACCAGGATGCCGTCGACGTCGGGATCTGCGTTCAGGCTCCGCACGAGTTCGAGCAATTCGGCCTCCGTCATGCTCGATGGATGCCGATGGACCGTCGAGCGCAGCCCGGCGTTCTCGCACGCTCGTTCCTTGTTGCGAACGTAGAGCCCGGACGCCGGGTCGTCGCCAACCAGCACGGCGTGCAGGTGTGGCGCGGGATCTATCCCCGCGGCGGCCTCGCGGACCTCGTCACGAATGCTCTGCGCGATGGCTTTGCCATCGATGATCTGGGCAGCCATGGGTAACCATCCTCTCAGGTTCGCGACGCCGCGACAGCGTACCGTTCACGCGGCGCCGTTGGGACTCCGGGCGCTTTCCCGTCGCCTCACTCTTCCGATAGATGCAGCCGTTCGATGCTTTCCGCTCTCCCCGACCCGTCATCGACGTCGATCATAACCGCGCTCAGTCGTACGTCCGCCTTGGCGGGATCCATCCTGCCGGAGATGCCCGTCAGGAACCGCTGGATGGATGCCTCAGGGTCCATGCCGATGATCGAATCGTGGGCTCCGGTCATGCCGACGTCGGTGATGTATGCCGTCCCACCAGGCAAGATACACTCGTCGGCGGTCTGAACGTGCGTATGCGTCCCTACAAGGACCGATACCTGCCCGTCGAGATGCCGTGCGAGCGCCTGCTTCTCGGCGGTCGCTTCGGCATGGAGATCGATCAGGATCGAGTTGGTCTCCGACCGAATGCGTTCTATCTCGCGCCTGGCAACACGGAAGGGACAGTCGATCGGCTGCATGAACACGCGGCCTTGGAGGTTTATGACCCCCAACGCCTTGCCGGTCGAGGTCTCGATGACGGCCGAGCCGATGCCGTCGGCTCCGGGAGGGTAGTTCGCGGGCCGCAGAACCCGCCCCTCGCCGATGAGCGCATGCCCTTCGCGTTTGTCCCACGCATGGTTCCCGCTGGTGAAGCCGTCGATCCCGATTTCCTGCAACTCGTCGATGACGGCCGGCGTGACGCCGAGGCCGCCGGCGGCGTTCTCGGCGTTGGCTAGCACGATGTCGAACGAGTAGTCCCTCTGGAGCTGAGGCACCCACCTTGCAGCAGCTTTGCGGCCCGTTTTGCCGACGATGTCACCGATAAAAAGTACCCGCATGTATCCTGCCTTCACTTGGCAAACGACGTCGCCCGCGACTCGCGGATGACGACTATCTTGATCTGCCCCGGGTACTCCATGTCCGACTCGACCTTCTGAGCGATCTCGCCGGCCAGCAACTCTCCTTCGGCATCGTCGATCTTCGCGCAGTTGACCATCACGCGGACCTCGCGACCCGCCTGTATGGCGAACGTCTTCTCGACGCCATCGAAGGCCTGGGCGATCGACTCAAGGCCCTGCAGACGTTTCACGTAGGCCTCGATGGTCTCTCGCCGCGCTCCCGGACGGGCGCTGGAGACCGTATCCGCGGCCGCCACGAGGACACCCATCATGGACCCGGACACTACGTCGTCGTGATGCGTGCTGACGGCGTGTCTGATGTCGTCCGATTCGCCGTACTTGGTCAGCAGATCGACGCCGAGACCGATGTGCGTTCCCTCATTTTCCCGATCGACCGCTTTGCCGATATCGTGCAGCAGGCCGGCACGGCGGGCCAAGGCGGCGTCAAGCCCCAGCTTCTCGGCCATCAGGCCGGCGACGATGCCCACCTCTTTCGAGTGCTGCAGCACGTTCTGACCGTAACTCGTGCGGTACTTCAGCTTGCCGAGGGTCGACACGAGCTGGGCGTGCATGTCGTGCACCCCCAAGTCGAAAGCGGATTCCTCGCCGACGCGCTGCGACTCCTCTTCAACCTGCTGCTGCGCCTTCTCGACCAACTCCTCGATCCGCCCAGGGTGTATCCGCCCGTCGTCGACGAGCTTCTGCATCGCTATCCGGGCAACTTCGCGCCGGATTGGGTCGAACCCTGAGAGTATGACGGCCTCCGGCGTATCATCGACGATCACGTCGACCCCGCTGGCCATCTCGAACGCCCGGATATTGCGTCCTTCGCGGCCGATGATCCGCCCTTTCATTTCCTCGTTCGGAAGCTGCACGACCGACACGGTGGTCTCGGTAGTGTGCTCGCCGGCATACCGCTGTATGGCATTGCCGACCACTTCGAGGGCCTCGCGCTGTGCCTGCTCGGTCGCGTCGTCGCGGATGGCCTTGGCCCGCCGCGCGCCTTCGGACCGAGCCTCGGTCTCCATGTTGACCACCAGCATCTCGCGCGCTTCCTCGGCGGTCATGTTCGCCACTCGCTCCAGGCGTACGTTCTGCTCGCCTATCAGCGCCTCGACCTGTTCCTCTTTCTGGTCAACCCCCACTTCCCGATCGTCCAACGCCTTCCTTGCGGCCACCAGTTCAGACTCGCGCCCGCTGAGTGCATCGGATCTGTCATCGAGTTTGCCCTCACGCTCGTCCAGCCGTGCTTCGGCCCGAACAAGCTCCGAGCGCCGGGTGTCGGCCTCTCGGCTTAGCTCCTCCTGTTGCTCCAGTTGGTTGCTCCGTGCCGCTAGCTCCGCTTTCTGTTGGATGGTCTCGGCCTCCCGTTCGGCTTCCTCAACCATTCTTTCGGCCACGGTCTCGGCACTGCCTATCTTCGCCACGTCGAGCCGGCGGGAGATTACCCAGCCGGCTACGAAAGAGACGACGGCCAACGCCGGTATCCCAATCGCCATCAGCAGATGGTCCATGTAGGTAGCCCTCCGATATATCTCGAATCAGCCCAACCCACTTGAGTCACATACCTGGGCCGTCACTCGCCGGCGACCTGGCTGACGATCGCCGTTCCGACACAGGCTCCAAACAAAAAAAACACCCCCAGCGCTTCCAGACGCACATCGGGAACGGCTGCTGCCGCCCAACGGGCGCCTCAAAACGGAGGAGGCGGAAAACCCCTGTGAAGTGCCGGATCGACTCGGAGACCTTGCCCGCACTACAACACGATCACCCCGTGCTCGGCGGCTCATCGGGTGCCGACGCGACGTCGTCAAGCGCCTTTGCCAGCGCATCGGTCGTGTCGGCAACCTGCTGCAATGCCTCTTGCAATCGTTCCTTCGTACGAGACAACTCGTCCGCGAAGTTCATCGCTGCCATGACAGCGACGTCCGCTCGCGATTCGACGCTCCGGTCTCTGCTGAAGCTGCGCATCGCCTCCTCAACCATGGTCGCGATCTCGACGACGTAGTCGGGATCGGCTTCCGATCGCACCGGGTACTCGGTGCCGAGAATCGTCACCACGGTCGTCTGGAGCGTCTCCTGCTCGGCGGCAGCCATGTCAGCCACTCCCTTCCAGTAGACGGTCGACGCGCTCGATGGCACGGCACAACGTATCGCGCAACGGAACAGCCAACCGCCGAAGCTTCTCGGCAGATGCGCGCTCCACGGCCTGACACTTGCGCCGCCATTCATCGTCCTGCCGCGCCCCATCCTGACGGAGCCCGTGCAACCGAACTATGGCTTCATCGGCCACCACTCGGTGCCGATCCATCAGAGCTTCCACGTCGGCAGGCGAAGTACCCATCGGCATCACTTTCGTAACTGTGCGCCAGCTTTCTCGGCTGCAGCCCTGACGATTCGATCCACCTGTTTGTCCACTTCTCGGTCGGTCAAAGTTCGCTCGCTACTCCTGAACTTCAGGCCGAACGCCAGGCTTCTCTCTCCCTCGCCAAGGCCTTCGCCACGATACACGTCAAACAGCACGACGCTCTCGAGCGTCGCTCCGCCGGCTTCCTTCACGAGCCCCTGCACACGCTCGGCCGGGATTGTGTCCGATACGGTGAGTGCAAGATCCCGTTCTGTCGCCGGATGACGCGGCAAAGGCTCCACGCGGCTCAATTCACGTCGATGCGCCGCCAGCCCAGCCAGATCAAGCTGACTGTAAAAGACCGGAACCGTCAGGTCGTATCGATCACAGATATCGGACCCAACCTGCCCCATACATCCCACTTCATCATCCGCTATGAGGATACGCGCACCAGTAGGGGGCGCGTATTCCGACTGATCATAATGTACAATGTTCGCCGGACGAAGAGAACAGCGCCACACCAATGCCTCGACGATGCCTCTAAGATCGTAGTAGTCCCACTGCCTGCGAGTGTCGCACCAGCGCGATCCCGCGGGGTCGCCGGCGAGCAGAACGACGATTCTGCGGTCTTGCCGGTAATCACCGTCGCCCTGGCGGGCGAACGTGTCGCCGATCTCGAACAGCGCGACTCCGCTTCCCGATCGGCGGTGCGTGTTCAGGCGGGCTACTTCGAGCAGGCTCGGCAGCATGTGAGTGCGCAACCTGCTCATCTCGGCGGTCGAATAGTTCGCGAGTTCGACGGCGGCGCCCGACGTCGGAACCGAGTCGACCTGCTTCTCGGAGACGAGAGTGGTCGTCACGGCTTCCTGCAGCCCCATGCCAGTCAGAAGCTCGCGGCTCCTGGCGGCAAGAGACCATTCGGGAGATCGTGGTGGCTGCGGGATCGTAACGATCCGATCGTGCGACGGCACGCGGTCGTAGCCCCAGATGCGTGCGACCTCCTCGATCAGATCGATCTCTCGCGTCAGGTCGGGGCGCCACGAAGGCTGACGAACAACGATCGCGTCGTCGCCATCCGAAACCGCCTGCATACCCAAGGCGGGCAGGATACGTCGCGCCTCGTCGCGCGGCACGTCCACTCCCAGGATGCGGGGTATCCTTTCCCACCGAAGAGGTACCTCGGCGACGCCCACTGCCCTGGGAAACTCGTCGATCCTGCCGGCCGCCACCTTCCCGCCCGCGGTCTGGTGGATCAGCGATGCGGCGAAATCTATCGCCCGCTCGACCATGTCCCAGTCGGCGCCTCTCTCGAAGCGGTACGACGCGTCGGTCTGCAACCCGACAGCCCTGGAAGCGCGTCGTATTCCGCTCGGATCGAAGTAGGCAGCTTCCAAGAGAACGTTGGTGGTCGACTCGGAGATCTCAGAGTTCTCGCCGCCCATCACGCCGCCGAGGGCGACAGGGGCCTCGGCGTCGCAGATCATCACGCTACCGGCGGCAACACGGCGCTCGACGCCGTCAAGCGTAGTGAACGACTCGCCGTCTTCGGCCGCGCGCACGACGATGCGTCTGTCCGACAGCCGATCGAGATCGAAAGCGTGGAGCGGGTGGCCGAGGGCGTAGAGCGCGTAGTTCGTTGCGTCGACGACGTTGTTGATCGGCCTGATGCCCACCTGTCGCAAGCGCCCGGCAAGCCACGGTGGCGACTGCGCGATCGTGACGCCCTCGATGACGCGCGCCACGTACCGAGGGCAGCCTTCGGCGTCGGCAATCTCGACTGACGCCAGGTCAGCGACCGGCGGCCCGTCTTCTGACAAATCGCGCGCATCGGGCGCGCTGATGGGCAGGTCGAAGTGCGCTCCGAGGTCGCGTGCGACGCCGAGGTGACTCAGCGCATCGGGGCGGTTGGGCGTGAGGTCGAGCTTGACTCGTTCGCCGGCGAGGTGAAGATAGCTCGCCAGCGGCGCGCCGATCGGAGCGTCCTCGGGCAACACGACGATGCCCTCGTGGTCGTCGCCGAGCCCCAGTTCGTCCTCGGCGCAGATCATGCCCTCGGACTCGACCTTGCGGATCTTCGCCCTCTTGATTTTGAGCCCGCCCGGCAGCGTAGTGCCAACCGGTGCGACGGCCACCTTCTGACCGTCGGCGACGTTCGGGGCGCCGCACACGATCGTCAGCGGAGAATCGCCTCCGATGGAGACGGTGCAGACCGAAAGACGCTCGGCATTCGGATGCGGAGCGACTTCGAGCACCTCGCCGACGACGACGCCATCGCACGAGAACGCCTCGCCGGCGACGACTGCCTCAAGCCCGAGCGCCGTCAGCGTGTCCGCTAGCTCCGCCGGGCTTCGGTCGCCTAGGTCTATGAAGTCGGAGAGCCACTCAAGGGAAACGAGCATCGATCACAAACTCCGTCGCACGCTACTCCCGCGTACGAGTTGGGCGTTACGGGAACTGTTCGAGAAAGCGCATGTCGTTCTCGAAGAACCACCGGATGTCCTCGACTCCGTAGAGCATCATCGCGGTTCGGTCGACGCCCATGCCGAACGCGAACCCGGTGAACTCCTCGGGGTCGTAGCCGACGCTGCCGAACACGGCCGGATCGACCATCCCCGATCCGCCGATCTCCAGCCAACCCGTCTTCTTGCAGACTCGGCATCCCTCTCCGCCACATATTACGCACGAGACATCCACCTCGGCGCTGGGCTCGGTGAACGGGAAGTACGATGGCCGAAAGCGCACCTTGACTTCGGGGCCGAAGAACCTCTTGCAGAATATCTCCACCGTGCCCTTGAGATCGGCGAACGTCACGTCGCGGTCGACGTACAGGCCTTCGATTTGCAGGAACTGGTTCATGCTGCGGGCGTTGATCTCCTCGTTCCTGTACACGCGCCCGGGCATAGCCACCCTGACCGGCGGCTCCCGCTTCTCCATGGCGCGAATCTGCATCGGCGAGGCGTGCGTGCGCAGCAACCAACCGGGTTCATGGAGGAAGTACGTATCCTGCATGTCGCGCGCGGGATGGTCCGGCGGGAAGTTGAGGGCCTCGAAGTTGTAGTAGTCGGACTCGATCTCCGGCCCTTCCTCGATGCCGAAGCCCATCTCAAGGAATATGTCGACCATCTCGTCGAGAGCCGCGGTGAGAGGATGGCGACGGCCGACGTGCTGCGTCCTGCCGGGGAGTGTCAGGTCGAACTCGGACCCGACGGTCTCAACAACGGCCACTCGTTCAAGCGCGGCATCGAGCGCATCGCCGACGGCTCGCTTCACCTGGCCGGCGCGCGCACCGAGTTTGGGCCGGTCCTCGGCCGAAGCCGTCCCCACGCTTCGCAGGATGTGCGTCAGCGACCCCTTGCGACCAAGGTAGGCCACGCGCACGGCTTCGACCCCGTCCGCGTCGGGACACTCCGCGAAACGTACGGGGGCCTCCGCCTCGATCAGGTCCAGTTCTGCCAGCAGTTCGTCAGTCATTGCATACAAAAAAGGCGGGCGGGCCGAGCGGGGTGATCCCCGCCATCGGCCGCGTACCCGCCTATCCTCGCTGAGAGCCTAGAACTGTGCTTTGGCCAACTCCGCCAGTTCGCCGAACGCCTTCTCATCGCGCACCGCAAGGTCGGCCAGCATCCGCCTGTTGACCTCGACGCCCGCGATCGTCAGCCCGTTGATCATCCGGGAATAGCTCAACCCATGCGCCCGTGCCGCGGCGTTGATACGCACGATCCACAGGCGTCGGAAGTTGCGTTTATTCTGCTTGCGATCGCGGTTGGGATACAGATTCGCA